>CALMDF010000001.1 GCA_937864895.1 uncultured Holophagales bacterium
GCGCTCCTCGAGGACGCCGTCCCGCCGGCGCCGGCCCCCGAGCGCATCGTCGAGAAGGTCGTCGAGACGGTCACGGTCACGGTGCCCGGGCCCCCGGTGGCGCCGGACTGGGGCCTCGTCAAGGGGTCGATCTCCGCGATCGAGAGCTCCCGGACGCAGGTGGACGTCCTGACGCGCTTCCTGACGGAGGCGCAGGTCCACTCCTCGCGCGCGGCGCTCCTCGTCCTCAGGAACGACAAGCTGACCGGCTGGAAGGCCCTCGGCTACGACGCTTCCGGCGGCCGGGACGACTCGATCAAGGCCCTCGACCTCGCCGTGGGCGCCGACCCGTTCGTGGACGCCTGCCTGAAGGCCGAGAAGCCGATGCTCGCGGTGCCTCCCCCGGAAGGAGGCCCTCTCCGGCGCGCCCTCGGCGGACAGGCCCCCGCGCGGACGCTCCTCGTTCCGATGGTGATCCGGGACCGGCTCGCCGGGCTCCTCTGCGCCGACGAGCTTCCCGGGGAGGAGGGGCGCCTGAACGAGGCGGCCCTCGAGGTCCTGACCTTCGTCACCGGTCTCTCGGTCGACCTCCTGGCGGCGCGGAAGAAGATCCCGTCCCCCGCCCTCACGCCGCGCGGCGAGGAGATCGCCCTCTTCAGCCCCGCCGAGCCCGCAAGTCCCGACGCCGCGTTCGCGCTCGACGACAACCCTTTCCCGGCGCCCGCCGCGCCCCCGCCGCCGCCCCCGGTCCCGCCCCTCTCCTCGGCGCGGATCCCGATGCCGCCCCCCGCGCCGTCCCTCGAGCACCCGCCGCTCTCCGCCTCGCTCCAGGCGCCGCCCGAAACCTCCCACGCGGGGCGGTCGCTCTTCGAGCAGACCGACCCGAGCGGCGCCCGCAAACCGCGCAAGATCACCGATGCCGGCGAGGCCCTCCGGGCGCTCGAGGAGTCGGCCGCGGCCAAGAAGAAGGAGATCACCGGCGGGATCTCCGGCGCGGACCTGCTGACGACGTCGGGCGCCCGGGCCGCGGCCTCCCTGGGGCTCCCGGTCCCCGTGCGGACCCCGGCCCCGACCCCGGCCCCGCTCCCGGTTCCGCGGGCGGTTCCGGCCCCCGAACCGACCCCCGAGCCGAGCTCCGAACCGCCCGCGAGCCGCGGCGACCTGACGATGGCCTTCGACCAGATCAAGGCTTCCGCCGTCGCGGCTCCCGAGGAGGCGGCCCCGGCGCCTCCCCCGAGCGTTCCTCAGCCGCCCGTCCCCGCCGCCGCGCCCGTGGCGCCCGCCCCGCCGGCTGCGCTGGAAGGGGGCGTGCCCGGCGGCGCCCCGCTCGCCCCGCCGCCCGGTTTCGTCCCGCGGTCGCGCGCCCTGCGCGGAGGCGACGATCCCCAGAGGGCCATCGACGACGCCAAGCGGATCGCCCGCCTTCTCGTCTCCGAGATCAAGCTCTACAACGAGCGGAAAGTCGCCGAGGGCCGGGCCGCGGGCGACCTCTACGAGCGGCTCCGGGACGACATCGAGCGGAGCCGGCAGGTCTACGTCGAGCGGACCCCGGAGTCCGTCCGCGCCAACGCCGATTTTTTCCACGAAGAGCTGATCCGCGTCCTCGCCGAGGGGAAGCCCGAAGCCCTGGGCCCGGTTCCGTCCTGACGTTTCGCCGGTTCGCCCCGTGTCTCCTCGCCGCGCTCCTCGCGGCGGGGGGGTGGGCCGCGCCTCCGCCGGCCCCGTCCCCCGAGGAAGCCCTGGCGGCGGCCCGGCTCGCCGCGCGAGAGGGCGCGGCCGACCCGTTCGCGAGCGCCCCTCGCGAGGGCGCCTTCGGCCCGAGGGTCTCCGTGGCCCGCGCCGTCGTCGCCTCCGAGGAGGGCGTGCCGCCCGCGCCGGACACGCTCCCCGAGGCCGTGAAGCTCGGCCTCCCCGACGTTCCGGCGTGGCTCGAGCTGAGCGCCGAGGCCGCCCGCCTCGCCCCCGGCAAGCCCGCGGGGGCCCTCGTCCCGCGCCTCCTCGCCTTCGGCCGCGACGCCCGGGCGGAGCCGTTCGCCCGCGCCGCGCTCCTCTCCGCCTCGCGCCTCGCGCGCACCGCGGTCGAACGAAAGACGGTCCGGGACGCCTGGGAGGCGTGGCAGCCGCGCTCTCCCGGCACGCCCCGCGCCCGGATCGCGGCCGCTCTCGGCCTGGCGCGCGCCGCGGCGACGCCCGCGGAGGCGACCGCGCGGATGGCCGCGCTCGTGCGCGACCTTCCCGGCGCCCCCGAAATCGCCCCGGACCTCTTCGAGCCGGCGGACCGGCAGCTCCTCTGGAAGACGGTCACGCGCCCGGGCTCCGAGCTCCGCCTCCTGCGCGCCACCGCCCTGGCGGACCGCCAGCCTTCCGCCGCCGCCGAGCTGGCGGCCCCGCTGGCGAAGGCGCCCGGGTACCGCCTCGAGGCGGCCGCGCTCCTCCTCGCCGGAGGGCGGCCGAAGGCCGCCCGGGACGCCCTCGTCCGTCCCCCCGCCCTCGCGGGGAGAGACGACGCCGAACGGCTCCGGATCGAGGCCCTTCTCCTCGCCGCCGACCTGAGGCTCCTCTCCGAGCCGGCGGCGAAGAAGCCCCCCCGGCGAAAGAGCCGCCAGAAAGCTCCCCGCCCCGCGCCGCCGGCGCCCGGAACGCCGCGCCCGGCCCCGGCCGAAGAGACGCTCGAGTCGTTCCGCGAGCTCGCGGCCCGCGCGGACTCCCTTCTCCGAAGGCCGCTCGCGGCCGCGGAACGACACAGGCTCCTCACGGAGACGATTCGCGTGGCCGCCCGGCTCGAGCTCGCCGAAGACGCCCTCCGGCACCTGCCGGCCCTCCTCGCGATCGACCCCTCGACGATTCTCGGCGCCGAGGACCTCTTCCGCTCGGCGTTCCTCCCGACCCTCTCCCGCTCGCCCGGGGCCCTCCAGGCTTCGGCCGCCGCCTTCCAGCGGCAGGCAGGCCTCTACCAGGACGTCGCCGTCCGGCGCCGCGCGACCTACTGGGCCGCCCGCACGCTCCAGTCGCTCGGCCGCGAGGCGGCGGCCCGGCCGCTCTATGCATCGCTCCTCGTGGCCGCGGTCCCCGACCTCTACGCCCGCTGGTCGGGCGCCCGCCTCGGCGTCCCCGTGACCGCGGCGGTGCTCGTCGACGGGCCCGGGCCGCCGACCCGCCACGCGCTCCTCCCCGGTTCCCCCTCCCTTCCGTCCCGCGAGCTCCTCGCCGTCGGCCTCGACTCCCTCGCGGAGGACGTCGCGGAGACGGAGGGCTCGGCCGAGCCATTCTTCCTCGCGTCGTGCGCCGCCGAGCGGTACGAGTACCGCCGCGCGACGGCGATCCTGAAGTCGCGCTGGCCCGAGCTCGGGACGCCCGACGAGGGGGCGCTTCCCCTCGCGGTGCGGCGCGCCTACTACCCCTCGCGGCGGGAGGAGCTCCTCGTCCGCGAGGCCACCGCGAACGGGATCCCGCCGGCGCTCGTCTACGGCCTCATCCGGCAGGAGAGCCTCTTCCAGACAGCGGCGCGGTCCGGCGCGGGAGCGACGGGGCTCATGCAGGTGATGCCGGGCACCGGCCGGTACCTCCTGCGCAAGGAGAACAGGCGGGGCCGGCCCGACCTCAGGGACCCCGAGGTGAACGTGAGGCTCGGGGCCCGCTACCTCGCGATGATGCTCCGCGAGTTCGACGGGGACCGGATCGCCGCGCTCGCCGCCTACAACGCGGGGCCGGGCCGACCGAGGCGCTGGAAGAAGCAGGCGCCCGGGCTCGCGGCCGACGAGTTCCTCGAGGCGATGCCCCTCTTCGAGCCGCGCGACTACGTGAAGCGGGTCCTCTTCTTCGAGGCGGCCTACGCCGTCCTCCACGGAATCCCGGTCGAGCCGCTCCCTTCCGGGCCGGTCCTCAGCGCGAAGCCCTGACGGCCGCGAACGCCGCCAGGGCCGCCGCGCGCGCCGCCGCGTGGTCGACGACCGGCGGGGGGTACCCGGCCGGCGGGGTCGCCGCCTTCCAGGGCGCGTGCAGGTCCTTCCCCGCGGTCTTCCACGCCGCGAGCTCGGAGACCCAGCGCCTCGCGTAAGCCCCGTCCGGGTCGTACCGCTCTCCCTGGAGGACCGGGTTGAAGATCCGGAAGAAGGGCTGCGCGTCCGTCCCGCACCCCGCGGACCACTGCCAGCCGCCGTTGTTCGAGGCGGGGTCGCCGTCGGCGAGGCGCTCCCGGAAGAGCGCCTCGCCGCGCCGCCAGTCGAGGAGGAGGTGTTTCGTCAGGAAGGAGGCGACGACCATCCGGACGCGGTTGTGCATCCAGCCCTCGTGAGCGAGCTGCCGCATTCCCGCGTCGACGATCGGGTAACCGGTCCGTCCGTCGCGCCACGCCGCGAAGCGCTTCTCGGCCTCCTCTCCCGAGACCCACGGGAAGCGTTCGAACTCCGGGCGGAAGCTCTCCGAGAGGACCCGCGGGAACGACGCGAGGATCGAGGCGTAGAACTCCCGCCAGGCGAGCTCGCCGACGAACGCGTCGACGGACGCGCGCCCGGCGGCGTCGGACCCCTTCCAGACGTCGCGCGCCTCGGAGAGGAGGCGGCGGATGCCGACCGTCCCGAAGCGCAGGTGCGGCGAGAGGCGGGACGTTCCGGCGATGCCGGGAACGTCCCGCGCGCCGGCATAGGCCCGGAGGGCCCGCGCCCGGAAGGCGTCCCAGAGCCCGAGCCCCGCGCGCTCTCCGCCGGGAGGGTTCGCCGGGGCGCCCTTCTCGCGAAAGCCGCGAGGCCGCGACATCGGGATGGACGGGAAGGCCGGGTCGAGGACGGCGGGCGGGGTCGGGACGCGGACGGGGCCGGGGACGGGCGCGGCCTTGTCCGCCTCGCGCCATCGGCGCGAGAAAGGCGTGTAGACCGTGAAGGGCTTTCCGGCCTCCGTGAGGAGCGAGGCCGGGGGGACGAGGTGGAGGTCGGGGAGGAGCCTGAGCCGGGTGCCCTGCCCCGAGAGCGCCGTCTCGACCTCGCGCGCCAGCTCCCGGCCGTGCGGCTCGTGGTCGAGGTGCGAGTAGACGGCGTCGGCGCCCGTTTCGCGGGCGAGCGAGGCGAGCGCCTCGCCCGCGGGGCCCTTCCGGAAGAGGAGCCGGGAGCCCTTCCCCGCGAGGCCCGCCTCCAGCTCCCCGAGGGAATCGGCGAGGAAACGGAGCCTCGGCGGCGAGATGTCCGCCGTCAGGTAGTGGTCGTCGAGGACGAAGACCGGGACGACGGAGTCGTGGCCGCGGAGAGCCGCGTCGAGCGGGACGTTGTCGTCGAGGCGGAGGTTCCTCCGGAACCAGACGATCGCCGGGGCCATGCGGCCTCGACTACGCCGGCGCCGCTCCCCGGGCCTTCGCCTCGCGGGCCTGGCACTCGGCGCAGACGCCGCGGATCTGGTGCGAGTGCGTCGTGGCGGCGAACCGGTACTTCCTGCAGACCGCTTCCTGCAGCTCCTCGATGCGCGGCTCGACGAACTCGATGACGGCGCCGCAGGAGGTGCAGATGAGGTGGTCGTGGTGCTCGCCGACGAGGAGCCGCTCGTAGCGGTACTTCTCGTCGTTCAGCCGGACCCGGGAGACGAGGCCGCAGTCGTAGAGGAGGTCGAGCGTCCGGTAGACCGTCGCCCGGCTGACCTTCTTCCCCTTCCCCCGCAGCCGCACGACGAGGTCGTCGGCGTCGAAGTGGTGGTGGGTGGCGAAGATCTCCTCGAACAGCGCGGTCCGCTCACGGGTGGTCTTGAGACCGCGACGCCTCAGGAAGTCGGCGAAAAGTCGGCGTTCCTCGACGGTTTCCGTCATGGCGGAGACGATATCGCAACCTGCGCTCCGCCGGGAAGGCTCCCCCGGGGGGGTCCCGGGGGACCCTAGAATCCCTCCCCGCACCGGAGGAGCCGATGAAGTCGTACCGGAAAGAGCTGACCTTCCACCTCCCGAAGCGGATCGGCTTCGTGAACGTCACGGCGGAGGTCGAGGCGGCCGTCCGCGAGAGCGGCGTCGCCGAGGGGCTCTGCCTCGTGAACCCGATGCACATCACGGCGTCCGTCTTCGTCAACGACGACGAGCGCGGGCTCCTGGCCGACTTCGAGCGCTTCTTCGAGGCGCTCGTCCCTCACGAGCCCGTCCGGTCGTGGAGGCACAACGACACGGGCGAGGAGAACGCCGACGCGCACGTGAAGCGCCAGCTCATGGGGCGCGAGGCCGTCCTCGCGATCACGGCCGGGAGGCTCGACCTCGGCCCCTGGGAGCAGGTCTTCTACGGCGAGTGGGACGGCCGGCGGCCGAAACGGGTCCTCGTCAAGATCATCGGGGAGTGAGCGGGAGCCCCGTCAGGCCACCCCCTCGCTCGTCCACCCCTCGGCGGTCAGGCCGAGGGAAATGAGCGACTCGGCGAGGCGGCGGGCCGACTCGACGTCCATCCCGGGCGTGTCGAGGTAACGCGCCGTCACCGACTCCTCGCGCGCCGCGTCGCGCAGCGGGACCCCGGCGGCGCGCTTGGCGTCGGCGACGCGCCGGCAGAGCTCGAGGCGGCGCGCGACGAGGCGCCCGATCTCGCGGTCCACCGAGTCGATCGCCGTCCGGACGCGTTCGATCGAGGGCGTCGCGCCCGGGAGGAGGCCGAACTCGTCGCAGAGCCGCTCGAGGTCCTCCGGGAGGAGGGCCTGCGGGCCGTCGCACCACGCCGACTCGGGGGCGTCGTGGACCTCGACGATGAGGCCGTCGACCCCGGCGCCCCAGGCCGCGCGGGAGAGGCCCGGGACGAGCTCCTTGCGGCCCGAGGCGTGGGACGGGTCGGCGAGGAGGGGAAGGTGCGTCAGCTGGCGCGCCGCGAGGAGGCCGCCCAGGTCGAGCGTGCCGCGCGTCGCGTTCTCGAACGTCCGGATCCCGCGCTCGCAGAGCATCACGCCCTCGCACCCCGCGTCGAGGAGGTACTCGGCCGAGGAGAGCCACTCGTCCACGGTCGTCCCGAAGCCCCGCTTCAGGAGGACCGGCCGGCCCGCGGCCCCCGCTTCCTTGAGGAGGTCGTAGTTCTGGCAGTTGCGGGCGCCGATCTGGAGGACGTCCGCGAGCTCGGCCACCGGTCCCACCTGGGCGGGCGCCATGACCTCCGTGACGATCGGGAGCCCGACGCCGTCGCCGGCAGCCTTCAGCCAGCGCAGGGCGAGGAGCCCGTGCCCCTGGAACGAGTAGGGCGACGTCCGCGGCTTGAAGACGCCCCCCCGGAGCGCCGTCGCTCCCGCGCGGGCGACCGCCTTCGCGAGGCGGCCCACCTGCTCCTCCGACTCCACCGTGCACGGCCCGGCGATCACCGCCCGCGCCCCGCCGCCCACCTGGAACCCGCCGATCGAGACGATCGTCGGCTCTCGCCGCTCGGTCGCGCGGGGGAGGCTCGCGACCCTTGGACGGCCTGCGGGCCCCGGCGCCGGCCCGAGCCAGGGGTCCTTCACGCCTGCCTCCCGGACCGCCGCCGTGACGGCCGGGACGAGGCGGTCGGGGACGACGGCGAAGGACCTCCCGTCGCCGGCCGGCAGGAGCTCGAGCCCCGCCTGCCGCAGGTGCACCTCGAGGCGCCCCGTCGCCACGTGGAGGACGCGCAGGGGGGGCTCGGTCTCGGGCGCGACCTCGCGGCCGAGCCGCCAGAAGAGGGTCCCGTTCGGCTTCACGTCGGAGACGTCCTCGAGGAGGGGGACGAGCCCCGCCTCGAGCGCCGCCTCCTCCGAGCAGACCGCGCCCCGGGGCCCGCCCGTCTCCGCGACGCGCGTGGCGGCCTGCGCCGTGTCGCCGGTCTCGAGGGGCCTCGCGCCGAGCCGCGCGAGGAGCCCCTCGCACTGCCGGAGGACCGGCGCCTGCGAGACGACCTCCTCGATCTCGTCGAGCGGAACGCCGCGCGGCGCCGCCAGGACGAGGCGCATCGCCACCTCGACCTCGCCGAGGACGACGGGCTTCGCGCCCGCGACGACGGCCCGCCCGAGCGCCGAGAGGGCCTCGGTCACGGGCCCGATGACGCGGTCGACCGCGGGGAGGAGCGCCTCGTCGACGTCGCCCGCGGCAAGGGCCGCAAGGAGGGCCTCGAAGGTCGGAAGGGCGACGGGGCGGCCGCACCGCGCCGCCGCGCGGGCGCCGAAGGAGCCTTCCCGACCCTGGTAGCCGGCCCTCAGGATGCGTCGCTCGCCGTGCTCGTCGGCTTCGTTCGTCTCGATCCGGGTCGTCATCGGGGGCCTCCTCGGGGTCTCTTCCTGGACGCTCTTCAAAAACGAAGAAGCCCCCCTCCGCCTTCTCGGGGAGGGGGGCTTCGGGTTGCCCAGCTGTTCAGCCGTGAGCTACACGCCCACCCCTCCACCGGTCGGCGCATAAGCGCCGCCGAAGGTCGTAAAGAGGGGGAGCCCGGTGCGAACGGTCACGACGTCGAGAAAGATAACCCGGCTGTCAAGCCCCCCTCACTTCTTCCCGTCGTCGATGAGGATCCAGGAGAGGACGACCGAGACGACGGAGACGACGAGGGCGCCGAGGAACGCCGTCCAGAAGCCGTCCACGTGGAAGTCGATCCCGAAGAGCTGACCGAGCTTCGCGGTGAGGAGGATCATGACGGCATTCAGGATGAACGTGAAGAGGCCGAGCGTCAGGACGAGGAGCGGGCACGAGAGGAGCTTCAGAAGGGGGCGGACGAGCGCGTTCAGGACGCCGAAGACGAGGGCGGTGAGGACGAGCGACGTGACGCTTCCCGCCCGGATTCCCTCGAGGAGGAAGTCGGCCGCGCCGAGGGCGAGGGCGTTGATCACGACGCGCAGGATCAGCTTCATCGGCAAGGGCTCCTTTCGGCGCCGGAACGATACACCCCGCGGCGGCGTTGACGCGCCGCGCCCCGCTGCGGCACGCTCCGGCCCGAGGTGACCCCCATGGACCGCAAGTACCGCCAGAGCGGCTACCAGGACAACGCCCCTTCCGCTCCGCGGGGAGATCGCGAGCCCTTCGACGACCGCCCGGCCCGCCTCGAGGGG
>CALMDF010000002.1 GCA_937864895.1 uncultured Holophagales bacterium
GGGAACGCTCGCCGACCTGCTGTCGCAGGGAGCGCTCGTGGAGGTCCTCCTGGTGACGGACGGGGCGGCGGACGAGCCCGCGCCGGACCGGCGGAGGGAGGTCGGCCAGCTTCGGCTCGCGGAGACGCGCGAGGCGCTCCGGAGGCTCGGCGGCGGGGAGGCGCGATGCGCCTTCCTTCCGGATCGCGGTCTCTCGTCGAGGACCGGGGCCGTCGTGGAGGTCCTTCGGGCGACCCTCCTCGAAACCCTGCCCGACCTCGTCTTCGTTCCCTCCCCGGTGGAGGTCCACCCGGACCACCGCGCCGTCGCCGAGGCGTTCCTGTCCCTCTGGCCCGGGACGCCGGGACGCGGCCTCGTCGCGGCGCTGCCGGCCCGGTCCCGCGTCGCCTTCTACGAGGTCTCGCAGCCGATCCGCCCCAACGTCCTCGTCGACGTCTCGGGGTTCGCCCTGAGGAAGGACGCCGCGGTGGCGGCGTTCGTCTCGCAGCTGGGGGGGCACGACTACGCCGCGTTCGCCCGCGGGCTCGCGTCGTACCGGCGGATGAGCCTTCCCGCGACCGTCACGTCCGCGGAGGGCTTCTTCGTCGTCCCTCTCCGTTCGCTCCCCTCGGCGGACCCCCTGCGGCTCGCCCGGGCCATCGGCCCGACGCTCAGGGCCGACGAGGCGATCCCGCCCGAGCCCGATGCCCCGGCGACGGAAGGGCCCCGCTCCGCGCCCCGGCCCGTCCCGCCGCGAACCTCCGGTGCGCCCCTCGTGAGCGTCATCGTGAGGACGAAGGACCGGCTCGACCTCCTCGAGGAAGCGATCGGAAGCGTGGCCGCCGAGAACGGCGTCGACCTCGAGGTCGTCGTCGTCAACGACGGGGGCGCCGACGCCGCGGGCGTCCTGGCGCGGTTCCCGTCGCTCCCCGTCCGGGTCGTGGACCTTTCGCCCGGGCGCGGGAGAGCGGGTGCGGCGAACGCGGGGGCCCGGGCGGCGGCGGGCAAGCTCCTCTACTACCTCGACGACGACGACCTCCTCCTGCCCGGCGGCCTCCCCGCGCTCGTCGCGGAGGCCGGAGACGGCGAGGTCGTCTACGGGAGGGTCGAGGCGTACCGCTGGAGCGGGACGGGCGAGGGGCGGATCCGGACGCTTTTCCGAACGTTCGCCGACCCGTTCGACGAGACGGCCCTCCTCCTCGAGAACTTCATCCCCATGAACGCCCCGCTCCTTCCCCGCGAGGAGGTGCTCGCGGCCGGGGGCTTCGACGAGACGCTCGATCGATTCGAGGACTGGGACCTCTTCCTGACGCTCTCCCGGACGCTACGGTTCCGCCTCGTCGACGTCCCCGTCGCCGAGTACCGGGTCTTCCCGTCCCACTTCATCGACGACCCCGAGGCGGCCCGGACGCAGGAGCCGTACCGCGTCGCCGTCCTCGCCAAGCACGCCGGGCGCTACGGCCCGGAGACGCTCTCGCGGATCCTCCTCCACGTGAAGACGAAGCTCCTCCCGCGCGAGGTCCGCCGGGAGGCCGCCGAGCTCGAGGAGCTCGCGAGGCGGGGGGCGGAGGAGAGCCTCCGCGTGCGCGAGGCGGGTGCGGCCGGCGAGACGGAAGCCCGGCGCCGCGCGCTCGCCTCGGATGCCGGGGAAACCTCCGTCGTCATCGTGAACTACAACGGGAAGCACCACCTCGAGAAATGCCTCCCGGCGCTCGAGCGGAGCCGCCCGGCCCCGGGCGAGGTGATCCTCGTCGACAACGGCTCGACCGACCGCAGCCTGGAGTGGGTGAGGGAGAACCACCCGTCCGTCCGTCTCCTCCCGACGGGGTCGAACCTCGGCTTCGGGGAGGCGAACCGGCGCGGGGCCCTCGAGGCGAAGGGCAGCCTCCTCGTCCTCCTGAATTCGGACACCGTCGTGGAGGAGGGATGGCTCGAGGCCCTCCTCGCGCCGCTCCGGGACGACCCCGCCGTCGCGGCGAGCTGCTCGACGCTCCGGCTCCTCGCGACGCCCGAGCTCCTGAACGGCCTCGGCGGGGGGATGACGCGCCTGGCCTATGCGTTCGACCACGGCTTCCGGTTCCCCTACGAGGAGTGGACGGAGGCGAGCGGCGAGCCGCGCTGGCGGGACGTCCTGTTCCCGACGGCCGCGGCGATGGCGATGAGGCGGAGCGAGTTCTTCGACCTCGGCGGGTTCGACCCGGCCTTCTTCATGTACCACGAGGACGTCGACCTCGGCTGGAGGCTCTGGCTCCTCGGCCGGCGCGTGGTCGTCTGCCGCGACTCGGTCGTCCGCCACGCCTTCCTCGGGACGTCCAAGGCCGAGAAGGGCCTCGAGTGGCGGCTGAAGCTCGGCGTGAGGCACGCGATCCGCTCCGTCCTCAAGAACGTGGAGCCCGCGGAGGCCGTCAAGGTCCTCCGGTGGCACGCCGTCCTCCTCGCCCGGGCGGGAGCGTGGCGGCTCCTGGCCCACGCCGTCGCCTGGAACCTGCAACACCTCCCCGGCACGCTCCGGAGCCGCGTGGTGCTGAACGCCCGCCGCAAGAGGAGCTCGGCCGACCTCCGTGCGGCGGGGCTCGTGAACCGCGCCCTCCAGCCTCCTCCTCCGCCGGAGCCGCCCCGGTTCCGCGGGGGCCCCTGCGACGGGTGGATCGTCTCGGGAGAGCTCCTCCCGGGGGAGTTCTCCGGAGAGAGCCGCCTCGGGTGGGGCTGGTACGGGCGCGAGGACGACGGCGGCGGGCTCTTCCGCTGGACGTGCGGCTCCGCGCGCTTAGGCCTGCGGGTCTCCCCGGGCGCGACGGGCGTCCTGAGGCTCGAGGTGAAGGGGAGCAGCGCCGTGCCGGCCGGCGAGGCGTCCGTGGCGTGCGGCGGGAGGTCGACGACGGTCCCGTTCGGCGGGGAGACCTGGCGCGAGGTGGAGGTCCCCGCGTTCGCCGGCCCCGACGGCCTCCTGGACGTCGTCCTGAAGTCGACCGCGGCCGTTCCCGACGAGGTCGTCGGGAACTGGGACTTCCGTCGCCTCGGCGCCGCCGTCCGCCGGGTCCGGTTCGTCCCGGACCCCCCCGGGGCCGGCGAGGCGTACCGGGCGGGGTCCACCCTCTCGGTCGTCATCCCGACCTACAACCGCAAGGACGTTCTCGAGGAGACGGTCCGGGCCCTGGCCCGCCAGACGGTCCCCCCTCTCGAGGTCATCGTCGTCGACGACGGCTCGACGGACGGGACGTCCGACCTCCTCGCCTCTCTCCGGGAAGAGCTCCGCGGCCGGCTCGACCTCCTGCCGCTCCGCCAGCCGAACCTCAAGCAGGGGCGGGCCAGGAACCTGGGCGTCGGGCACGCGAAGGGCGACCTCGTCCTCTTTCTCGGCGACGACACGGTCCCCGAGCCCGCCTGTGTCGGGGAGCACCTCGCCGCGCACGCCGCGGGCTCCGGCCCGAGGGCCGTCATCGGCTTCACCGGCTGGTTCCGCGAGCGGATGCGCGTGACGCCTTTCCTCGACTTCGTGAACGGGCACGGCCCGCAGTTCTCGTTCGACTTCCTCCGCGACGGGCAGGAGGTCCCTTTCACGACGCTCTACACCTCGAACGTCTCCGTCCCGAGGGAGGCCCTCGGGCGCGAGCCGTTCGACCACCGGTTCAACTCCTACGGCTGGGAGGACTGCGAGCTCGGGTGGCGCCTCTCCTCGATGGGGCTCCCGATCGTCTACCGGAAGGCTGCGGCCACCCGGCACATCCACCCGCAGACCCTTCCGCAGTTCCTGGTCAGGCAGAGGCACGTCGGCAGGGCGGTCGACGTCCTCTACGAGATCCACCCGGAGCTGGACGGGAGTCCCTGGCTGCCTCCCCGGAACGCCCGGTGGCGCCACCGGACGTTCTCCTCCGCCTACGCCGCTGCGGCGCGCGTCGCAGCCGTCCTGGACGCCGCGGGCGTGAGGCTGCCCGTCCGGGTCTACCACGGCCTCGTCGCCTGGGCGTTCCACTCGGGCCGCTGAGGGCAGCTGCCGGCGGGAGTCCCGCCCGTCCCGGGCACCCGCGACCGTCCGGGAGCGAGGACGCCGGAGGCGCGGCAGGGGGATTGCTAGGAATCTGGCGGATGACCCGGCGACCTCCCCCGAGGGCGCCGGTGAACAGCCTGGAGGCCACGATGTCCGCAAATCTCGTTCCTTCCGTCCCGGGTCGCCGAAAAGTTCGTCGCGCAGCCGGTGTCGTGCAGGGACTTCTCGTCGCCGCCGGCCTCGTACTCCTCTCGTTCCCGCTCGACGCGAGGGAGAACCGGGGAGGGAGCACCGCCTCCGCGCGCAGCAGCTCGGGGGGGAGCTCCTCGTCCTCGGCCGGCTCGCGGAGCTCGTCCGGCGGGGGCAGCCGCTCCTCCACGACCACCTCCCGGAGCTCCTCGGGAGGTGGCCGCACGACGACGGCGGCGCCGCGTTCCTCTTCCGGAGGCGGAAAGAGCGCGACGACCTCCTCCGGTCCCCGCAGGAACTACGGAGAGAGCGGGAGCTCCCCCTCGGGCTCGCGGTACGTCCCCGGGCCCCGAACGGTCTCGGCCACCGGGACGCGGGGCGGCCAGGGAGGCTACCCGGGGGGCGGAGGCGGCCATCCCCGGGGCGGGCACCACGGCGGAGGACGCGGCTGGTACTGCCCCCCCACCTATTACTACGGTGGCTCGTCGTGGCTCTGGGGCGGCCCCTGGGACTGGTGGTGGGGCTGGGGCCCCTACTGGGGCGTGGGACCCTACTGGGGCTGGGGCGGCGTCTACGTGATCAATGAAGTCTCCCCGTACGCGGACCAGTACGCGCGGGTCGACACCGACGTGAGCCCGGAGGCCGCTGAGGTCTACCTGGACGGCACCCTCATCGGTCAGGCCGACGACTTCGACGGCTTCCCCGATTACCTCTACCTCGAGACGGGCAGATACCGCCTCGAGCTCCGCCACCCGTTCTACGAGACGGTTGCCCGGGAGCTCGACGTCCGGGCCGGCCAGGCGATCCAGGTGAACGACGAGATGAAGCTCCTCCCCGGCAAGAAGAAGCTCCAGGTCGTCGACCCGGAGGACCGCGGGACGCCGCTCGGGCGCGTCTTCGGAAAGCCCGACGCTCAGAGGAGCGCGGCCGCGGGCGACCGGACCGGGCGGTACGACGTGCAGGGCGGGCCAGACTCCGGGATCGACGGAGAGCCCGTCGAGGTCGACCTCTCGGACCCGGACGAGGACGTGAGGGCCCCGAGGCCGCCGGCGCCGCCGCCCGCGGGCACGGAAGCCTGGCGCGCCACGGAGCCGAAGGCGGGAGACGTCGCTCCTGCCGCGCAGGGACGCCTCCGCTTCGAGATCGAGCCGGACGACGCAGCGGTCTACGTCGACGACCGCTACGTCGGCACCGCCGAGGAGCTCGGCGGGCTGAGCCGCGGAATCCGCGTTCCGCCGGGCAGCCACACCGTGACGGTGGTTCGCCCGGGCTACGGAACGAAGACGGTGGAAGTCACGTCGAAGGCCGGGGCGGCCGTCGACGTCGTGATCGAGCTGGAAAAGTAGCCTCTCTCCTGCTGGACCGGGCGGGGCGCGTTCTGTTGCGCGCGTCCCGCCCCTTTTTTTGCCGGTCAGAGCGAGAGGAGGGAGAGGGCGTAGGCCTCCGCCGCGAGGCGGGGGTTGCGGCGCGAGTCGGGAAGGTCCGCCGCTTCGCGCAGGGCTCGGCTCGCGGCCTCGAGGAGGACCTCCGTGCCGGCCCCCGCGAGGAGAGAGAGGTCCCGGAACCGCTCCGAGTGGTGGACCGTCCTGCCGGCCGGGTCCGCGCCCGTCGCAACGGCGTCCCGGAGGATCTCGGCGAGGAGCCCGAGCCGGTCGGCCGTGGCCGCGGCGTCCTCGGCTCCGAGGCGGCCCGCGAGGACGAGGGCCCAGCCCGTCGAGCCGGAGAGGAGGATCCCCGAGATCGCCTCGAGGAGCGCGTCGCGGGTGACGCGCTCGCCGGCGAGGTCGAGCTCGAGCGCCTCTTCGACGCCCGCCCGGCAGAACGCGGCGCGAGCCGCGGCCTCCTCGGGCGAAAGGCCCCGGGCGACGAGGGCGGAGACGAGCTCCGCGCGCGAGGGGGACGGGAGGCGTCGGAGGACGAGCCGGGAGAGGATCGTCGGCGGGAGGAGGCGGGGCCGCGCCGCCGTCAGGACGAACCGCGCCCGGGAGGGGGGCTCCTCGAGGACCTTCAGGAGCGCGCTGAAGGCGGCGGCCTCGGTCCTGTCGACGTCGAGGAGGACGAGGACGCGCTTCTCCCCCTCGTACGGGACGCGGAAGGCGTCCGAGGCGAGGGCCCTCACGAGGGCCGTCGGGATCGTCGTCTCCTTCGAGCCGGACGTCTCGTCGAACGGCGGCGTGTTCGCGCGGCGGCCGCTCTCCGGCGCCGCCACGAGGAGGTCGGGGTGCTCGCGCCGGGCGACCCTGCGGCAGTCGACGCAGGAGGAGGTCCGGTCCCCGGACCTGCAGAGGAGCCCGGCCGCCACGTCGATCGCCTCGGCCTCGAGCCGGCGCGACCCGCGGCCCGTCAGGAGGAGGACCGGGACGTCGATCACCGGGTCCCCAGGAGCGCGCCGGCGTCCGCGACGAGGAGGGCGGCGAGCTCGTCCACCGGCTTCGTGCCGTCGAGGACGAGGAAGCGGCCGGGCTCCCGCCGGGCCCGGGAGAGGTAGGCCTCGCGGACGCGGCGGTGGAAGGCGAGCGCCTCGCGCTCGATCCGGTCCCTGCTCCCCCGGGCCGCCGAGACGCGGGCCAGGCCCGTCTCGGGCGGGCAGTCGAAGAGGTAGGTCCGGTCGGGGTCGAGGCCGCAGAAGCTCCCGTGGAGGAGGTCGACGAGCTCCTCGCCGAGGCGCCGCCCCGCCCCCTGGTAGGCCCGCGAGGCGTCCGTGTAACGGTCGCAGAGGACGACTGTCCCGGCGGCGAGAGCCGGCTCTATCGATTCGGTGAGGTGCTGTCGCCGATCGGCGAACATGAGGAGGAGCTCGGCGCGCGGGTCGAGGGAGCCGGCGTGGAGGAGGAGCCGCCTGAGGCGGGCTCCGGCGGGCGTCCCCCCGGGCTGGCGCGTCACGAGAAGCGGAACGCCGAGGCGCCGGAAGCGTCTCGCCAGGAGCCTGAGCTGGGTCGTTTTTCCGGAGCCTTCGATCCCCTCGAAGGTGACGAAGAGGCCCCGCTTCCTGCGCGCGGTCACGAGGCGCGATTCTCGCATGCAGGGGTGCCCCCGCAGCGAACCGTGCCGTCGCGGCTCCGTATACTCAGGAGCCTTCCGCCGGCAGCAGAGAACGAGAGAGCTTGGACGTGACCCCCGCGCCGCCCCCAGCCCGTAGGAGGGCCATCGTCCTGCTCGGCGCGGTGGGCGCGCTGATCGCCCTCATGTCGGTCGCCGACATGTTCCTCCCGAAGGCGTGGGACGGCGTGGTCCCGGACCCGTACGCGGAGGGGGGAATCCAGGTGCGGGCGGTCGTGCCCCGGGGACCGGCCGCGGGCGCGGGTATCCGGCCCGGGGACTCGATCCTCGGCATCGGACGGCGGATGCTCAACACCCCGGCCGAGGCCGCCACCGAGCTCGGCCGGCACGCGGCGGGCACGACCGTCTCGTACCTCGTGAAGCGGGGCGAGCAGGTCCTCGAGATCCCCGTGGTCCTCTCTCCCTACCGGCTCGGGTCGGCGGCCTACGTCTACTACGCCCTCCTCGGCGGCCTCTTCTTCGGACTGGGCCTCTTCGTCTACTCCCGGAGGGCGGGGGACGCCGCGGCGGAGGTCTTCTTTCTCCTCTGCGTCCTCTTCATGCTCTTCTTCGTCTGCCGGCTCCGGCCTTCCAGCT
>CALMDF010000003.1 GCA_937864895.1 uncultured Holophagales bacterium
GCGCCGCCCCCGAGGAGGGTGGCGAGGTCGGGGGGCGTCCCGCCGCGGAAGGCCGAGGTGGCGGGCGAGGCGAGGAGGCCGTTGAGGGCGAGGACGAGGCCGTCGCGTTCCTTCTTCGGGAAGAACGTCTCGAGCGGGAGGGCGCCGATCGCGCCGAACGGCGGCTGCGCCGCGGCGCCAACGAGGGCCTCGAGCGTGGCCGTCTCCCCCTTCGCCCAGAGCTCCTCCACGCAGCGGGCGAGGAGAATGAACTCCCGGGAGGAGACCGGGTCGGCGTCGCGGCCGAGGAGACCGAGGAGCCCGCCGAGGAAAGCGGTCATCAGGTCGCGCCCCTCCTCGCTCTGCGGCCCGTCCGGCGGCGGGGCGAGAGCGCCGAGGAGGTCGACCTGCACACCGGAGGTGGAGCCGGGCGTGAAGACCGTCACCTGGCGCGAGGCTGCGTAGGAGGCGACGTCCGCCGCGGAGATTCCCCAGCCGGCGAGGCCTTCCGTCCACTTCTTCGCCTCGCTCTCCGGCGTCGCCTCTCCCCCGGCGGGGACCCACGGCGCGAACTCTTCGGGCACGAGCCGCGGGAAGGCGAGGGCGAGGTTGCCGAGGTCTCCCTTCGGGTCGATCGCGAGGACGGGGATCCCCTGCTTCAGGAGCTCCTCGATGAGGATGATCCCGAGCGCGGTCTTGCCGCTCCCGGTCATCCCGACGATGAGGCCGTGCGTCATCAGGTCGTCCGGATCGAGGGCGAGCTGCGCCGGAGCCTTCGAGAGCGAGCGCCCGAGGAAGAGGTCGTTGGCCATGAGGAACCTCCCGGGTCGAGTCGGTGGCGAACGGCGATCTTACCGGCCCCCCGGACATAATCGGCGCATGAACGACGGACGCAGCCCCGCCATCCGGGTGACGCTCATGCCGAAGGACACGAACGCCCACGGCACCATATTCGGTGGCGTCCTCCTCTCGTACATCGACCTCGCGGGCTCCGTCGCGGCCCGCGCCCATTGCGACAACATGGTCACGGTGAAGATGAACGAGATCGTCTTCCACGAGCCGGTCTTCGTCGGCGACCTCGTCTCGTTCTACTGCAACGTGACCCGCATCGGGCGGACGTCGATCACGATCGAGGTCACCGTCGAGGCGCAGCGCGCGAGGAACCCCGGGGACGCCGTGAAGGTCACCGAGGCGGAGGTCGTCTACGTGAACGTCGACGAGGAACGCCGTCCCACGCCGATCACGCGGAGGGATGCACACTCCCTCAACGGCTCCTAGCCCCTCGTCGCGGAAGCGCCGCTGGCAGCATGCCTTCCCCGGCCGGCCTCTCATCACTCGTCCTCGAAGCGCCGCTGGATCTCGTCCGTTTCGCGCCGGACCTCGCCGCCGTCGCCGTCCTCCTCGTCCTCGCGGCCCTCACGGGGCTCGTGCCCGTCAGGAAGCTCCGGCCGGCGGCCCCGGACGCCGAGCTGTTCCTCGCCACGACTCTCGGCCTCGCCCTCCTCGGAACGGGGGCGGGCGCCCTCGCGCTGGCAGGGCTCTTCCGCCCTCCCCTTCTCGCAGCCCTTCTGTCGCTGGCCGCCGCGCCGGGAGCCCTCGCTCTCGCCCGGGGCCTCCGTGCCCTCCGGTGCAGGCGGCGGCGGGTCGCCCTTCTCCCCCTTGCGACCGGCCTCGCCCTCGTCGTGACGGCGAGCCTTCCCGCGCTCGTCGTCGCGCTCTACCCGGCGACCGGCTACGACGGCACCGCCTACCACCTTCCCCTCGCAGCCAGGATCGCCGCGTCGGGATCCCTCGCCCCCCTCGAGTCGATCCGCTACTGGTGGTTCCCCCAGCTGAACGAGGTCCTCTTCGCGCTCGTGATGTCCGTGGGGAGCGCCCGGACGGCGCAGGTCCTCGGCGTCGCGCTCTTCGCCCTCGGCGGCCTCGGCGGGTTCGCCCTGGCCCGGCGCGCCTCGGGCCTCGGCGCCGGCCTTCTCGCGGCGGCCGCGTGGCTCGCGATGCCGCTCGCCGCCGAGAACGCCTGGGGCGCCTCGGTCGACGCCACCCTCGCCCTCTTCGCCGTCGCCGGGGCCCTCGCGCTGCAGGTCTTTCTCGAGAGGGGGCGCGCCGGCTGGTGCATCCTGGCCGCAGCGCTCTTCGGCGCGGGGACGGGCATCAAGTACTTCGGCACCGTTTACGCGGGCGCCGCGGCGCTCCTCGTCGCCGTCCATGCAGCCCGGGTCCGGCGCCCGTCCCTCGTCGCAGTGTTCGTCGGGACCGCGCTCCTGGCCGGCGGGTTCTGGTACGCACGCACCTGGGTCCTCGTCGGCAACCCGCTCTACCCGGCGATGACGAGCGTCTTCGGCAACCACGGCCCCTACACCGACCGCGAGGTCGAGTGGCTGTCGTCGTCCATGAGCGCCTGGTTTGGCCGTCCCCGCAGCCCGGGCGAGGTCCTGGCCCTTCCCCTCGAGGCGGTGAAGTGGCCTTCCCGGCTGAGCGAGTCGGGGATCGGGCTCCACCCTGCCTTCCCGGTCCTCCTCGCGGCGGCGTCCGGTGCGCTCCTTCGCAGGCGGCGTCAGGCCGTGCCCCTTGCCCTCGCACTCGCCGGCCTGGCCACCTCCGTCGCCACGTTGCCGGTCCTGAGGTTCGCCCTCCCGGCCGTCGCGCTCGTCTGCGTCGCCGGGTCCGTGGGCCTGGCGAACGCCCTTCGCCTCGCCCTCGGGCGAGGTGCGGCGGCGCGCGTTCCGGCCCTCCTCGGCGCGGCGACCCTGATCCTTCCGCCGGGCACGCTCGCGTGGGCGGGCTGGGCCCTCCTCCAGCGCGGTCCGGTGCCGAAAGGCACGCGAGAGGAACGGGCCTACCTCGAGCGCCGGCTGCCCGGAACCGGGGCGCTCGCCCTCCTGAACCGGGAACGCGGCCAGGACCACACCGTCTTCGCCCTCGGTTGCGACAACCTCGCCTTCTATTCCGAGGGGCGTTTCTTCGCGACGCCGTTCGGGCCCGGAGCGACTGATCGCGTGCTTCCGGCGGGGGCGACGGCCGGAGAGGTCCGCTCGAACCTCGCGGTGCTCGGGGCGACGCACGTCCTCATCTGCCCGAGGGCCTCGTTCGGCGAGCGCTGGCGAGCCCTCGGAGCTCCATCGTGGGCCGTGAGGATTCACGTGCCGTCCGAGGCCGAGCTCTACGCGATCGACCCGGGACTTCGCCCCGCCGGGCGGCGCCCCTCACTCCTCGGCGCGTGGTGCCGATCGGTTCCGCTTCAGCTTCGCCAGCCTCTTCTTGAGGACGAGGCGGGCCTCGCGCGAGCCGGCCGAGGGGCGGGTGGCGCGCCGCCTCCTCGGGACGACGAGCGCTTTCGCGACGAGGTGG
>CALMDF010000004.1 GCA_937864895.1 uncultured Holophagales bacterium
GCCCCGGAGGGGCGCGCGAGCCCGGGGAGCCACTCCTTCGACTCGTTCAGGGGGATCAGGTTCACCTTCGACGGGACGCGCTTCACGAGCCGCGCGAGCGCCCGCGCCTCGGCGGGGCCGTCGTTCACCCCGGCGATGAGGACGACCTCGAACGTGATCCGGCGGCCGGGCTCGAGCGGCCACCCGGCGAGGGCCGAGAAGAGCTCCGCGACGGGCCACTGCGCGTTGATCGGCATGAGCCGCGTCCGCAGGTCGTCGTCCGCGGCCGTGAGGGAGACGGCGAGATTCGGCCGGTGCTCCCGCCTGGCGAGCTCGCGAATGCCGGGGACGACGCCCGCGGTCGACAGCGTCGTCCTCCTCGGCGAGACCTCGGCCGCGAGGAGGTCGAGCGTGCGGACGACGTTCGCGACGTTCAGGAGCGGCTCGCCCATCCCCATGAAGACGACGTTCGCCGCGCGGGGGCCGAACCCCTTCTCCCGCGCCACGGCGAGGTACTGTCCCAGGATCTCTCCCGCGGTGAGGTTCCGGCCCGCGCCGAGCCGCCCCGTGACGCAGAAGGCGCAGTTCACCGCGCAGCCCGCCTGCGAGGAGACGCAGACCGTCACGCGCTCCCCCGCGCCCGATGCGGCCCGGCGGCGGGGCGCGGGAAGGTAGACCGCCTCGACCTTCGCGCCGCCCTCGAGGCGGAAGAGGAACTTCTCGGCGCCGTCCTCGGCCGGCGTCCGCGCCTCGACCTCGGGCAGCCCCGGCGTGAAGCTCTCCTCGAGCGCGGCGCGCACCGAAGCGGGGAGGTCCGTCATCGCCGAAAACTCCGCGGCGCGCCGCTCGGTCATCCAGCGCAGGAGCTGCGCGGCGCGGTAGCGCTCCGGCGCAACCGGCGCGATCGCCTCCGCGATCTCGGCGAGGGACAGGCCGAGGAGGGGGGTCTTCAGGGACGCTTCGCGACGGTCGAGCGGAGCGAGACCGTCGTCCCGGGCCGCCGCCGGCCCCGCGGCGCCCTCGGGGCGCGCGTCGGGTCGATGCCGACCGAACGGAGGAAGTGGAGGTCCTTGACGTCGATCTTGAAGGGAGCGCTCTCGGATTCCTCGCGCCGCGGCTGGCCCCCGCGGCGGATCGACGGGAGCGCCGCCTTCGCCCTGCGCCCCCGCTTCTCCAGCGCGACCGTCGCGTCGAGGACGAGGTAGGCGTCGTTGCCGTCCTCGCGGATCCGCTGCAGGATCTCGTGCACGCGCTCCGAGGAGGAGATCGCCTCGTTCAGGGCGTTCCCCAGCTCGCGAAGGGCCGCGCGCGTCCTCTCGTCGAGGGCCATGGCGCGACTGTAGTTCTCCGGATCGCCGCGAGTCAATCCGAGCGCGTCAATCGGAGACGAGGTCGAAGCGGCGGTCGACGAGGCGCGAGAGGACCGCCCGGACCTTGCTCGGCGTCGTGAGCGAGATGCGGCGGTGCAGGGTTTCGAGGGGGCGCGCGAGGACCTCGCGGGCGACCTCCGCGTAGATGCCGCCCATCATCGTGACGGCGAACCGGCACTCGCGGTCGACGAGGTCCTTGACGGGCTCGGCGGCGCGGAAGAACCCGAGCGCCCGCCGCGTCTCGAAGCTCACGAGAGCTCCGAAGGCGGGCGTCGCGCGCCGCGCGAGGAGCTCCTCCTCGCTCACGCCGAAGCGGGCGAGGTCCTCCCCGGGAAGGTAGACGCGGCCCCGCGCGAGGTCTTCCCCGACGTCGCGCACGATGTTCGTCAGCTGGAGCGCCGTCGCGAGCTCTCGTCCCCGTGCCTCGGCGCGCGGGTCGCCGAGGCCTCCGAAGATCGCGAGCGAGATCGTCGAGATCGTCGACGCCACGAGGTCGCAGTAGCCGAGGAGCTCGTCGAACGTTTCGTAGCGCGTCTTCACGAGGTCCTGCCGGCACCCGGCGAGGAGCCCCTCGAACGCTTCCTTCGGGACGGGAAACCGCGGCAGCGACTCGGCGAGGGCGATCCCCGCCGCGCTCCGCGGCCTCCCGGCGTAGACGGAGTCGAGCTCTGCCGCCCAGTCCTCGAGCCGCGCGGGAGCGCCCGCGGGATCCCCTTCGTCGACGGCGTCGTCGGCGAGCCGGCACCAGGCGTAGGCCGCGTAGACGGCCCGCCTCCTTTCCTTCGGCAGGAAGCGGAAGCCGACCGAGAAGTTCGCGCCGGCCTTGTGCGTCAGCGCGCGGTTCTCGCGGTGGGCCGAGGCGAGGTCGGGGACGACCGGCCGTGCGGGGGTGGCGCTCACCCGATCCTCCCGAGCTCGACGGCGCGGACCTCGCGTTCCCGCGCGCGGCACCAGTGCGGGGGGAGACGGTGCGCGCAACGTCCCCGGTTCCGCCACAGGGCGGCGACGAGGGGCGCGAGGGCGAGCCGGACGGAACCGGGCCGGTAGAAGGCGCCGAGGACGGAGCGGAAGTCGGCCCGGGCCGCGAGCCTCGCGAAGAGAGAGAGGCCGAAGGCCCCTCCGGCCTCGTAGAGGAAGCGGTTCACGAGGGAGACGCGCTGCCGCCGCCCGAAGCGCTCCCGCGCGAGCGCGGCGAAGTCGCCGCCCGTCAGGAGCGCCTCGGCCGCGAGCGCGCCGGAGGCGATCGCGTAGCGCATCCCGAGGCCGAAGAGGTAGTCCTGGAAGGCCCCCGCCTCCCCCGCCGCCGGTTTCCCATCACGCCGCGCCTCGGGGGCGAGGGCGAAGTTCATGAAGGAGTAGGCGTCGCGAGGGCTCTCCATCGGGACGTCGTCGACGGAGAGGAGCTTCTCCTTCGCCCTCCCGAAGTAACGGTCGATCCCGCCGAGGTCGTGGACGACGGCGCAGCCGAACGTGCCGCGGCCGCCGACCGTGAAGAGGTAGGCGTAGCCGCCGGGCGCCACCGCGGGGTCGAAGAGGACCCGGACGCGCGTCGTCGCGTCGGTCTCGAACGCCGTCTCGCGCGCGAGCCCGTCGGGGGTCTGCGGGCCCGTCGCGACGAGGTCGGCGGCTTGAGGCTCGATCCGCGAACGGAAGAGGACCTCGGCCCCGGCCCGGCGGGCCCCCTCGAGGAGGGTCGTGTCGAGCGTGCCTTCGTCGGGCCCGCGCGTCACGAACCAGGCATACGGCTCTCTCGAGGCGACCTCGAAGCGCCGCATCTTCGCGTCGAAGAACTCTGCGTTCGTCGCCGGGACCCAGCGGGGCGCCGGGATTCCGAGGCGGGCGAACATCGCGGGAACGTTCTCGGCCCGGTCGGAGGCGTCCTCGATGACCTGCAGGTCGCCGACGAAGCGGGCCCCCACGGTGGCGTTCTTCTCGTGGACGACGACCCTTCGCCCCGCGCGGGCGAGGAGAGTCGCGGCGACGAGGCCCGCGGGGCCGGCGCCGGCGATGGCGAGGGGGGGCGGCTCGTTCACGAGGGATGGCCATTATTGCGGATCGCGCCGTTCGCGCGCCCCGCCGCCCGCCGCGGGGACGGGACCTCCCGGAATGAAATCGGTCGATCGACCCGGGCCCGGCACGCGGGGCGATCGCACCTCCCGGACTAAACTCCGCTCTCCTTGGAAAGGCCCCTCATGCGATTCGCTTCCGTTCGTCCCCGACTCGAGCCCTTCCTCCTCCGCGTCGAGCGCCCCGGGCGCTACCTCGGCCTGGAGCGGAACGTCGTCCGCAAGGACCTCGCGTCTTCCGCGGTGACCCTCTGCCTCGCCTTCCCCGACGCCTACGAGATCGGGATGAGCCACACCGGGACGAGGATCCTCTACGAGATCGTCAACCGCCGCGACGGCTTCGCCTGCGAGCGAAGCTACGCGCCGTGGGTCGACCTCGAGGAGGTCATGCGGCGGGAGGCGATCCCCCTCTTCTCGATCGAGTCGTGCGCTCCCGTGAAGGACTTCGACGTCGTCGGTTTCTCGCTCCAGAGCGAGCTGAACTACACGAACGTCCCGAACATGCTCGACCTCGCGGGGATCCCGGTCCTCTCGGCCGGCCGCGGCGACGGGGACCCGGTCGTGATCGGCGGCGGGCCCTGCGTCGCGAACCCGGAGCCGGTGGCCGACTTCTTCGACGTCTTCCTCATCGGCGACGCCGAGGAGGCGCTCGGGGTCTTCCTCGACACGGTGAAGGCGACGCGGGGCCTCCCGCGCCGGGAGAGGCTCCTCGCCTTCGCGGCCTGCCCCGGCATCTACGTCCCCTCCCTCTACGACGTGACCTACGGCGGCCCGGACGGAGACGGCGACCAGGTGGTCGCGTACGTTCCGAACGCGCCGGGCGTCCCCGAGAGGGCGAAGAGAGTCTGGGTCGAGAGGCTCGACCCGAACGTCTACCCCGAGAGACCGATGGTCCCGTCCGTCGACATCGTCCAGGACCGGCTCGGCCTCGAGATCATGCGCGGCTGCACGCAGGGCTGCCGCTTCTGCCAGGCCGGCTACTGGTACCGGCCCGTCCGCGAGCTCGACCCGGCCGACGTCGCCCGGATGACGAAGGCCTTCATCGACGAGGCGGGCTGGTCGGAGGTCGGCCTCCTCTCCCTCTCCTCGGCCGACTACTCGCAGATCGAGCCGCTCGTGGCGTGCCTCGCGCCCGCGCTCGCGAAGACGAAGGTCTCCATCTCCCTCCCGTCGCCCCGCGCCGGGGCGTGCTCCGTCGCCCT
>CALMDF010000005.1 GCA_937864895.1 uncultured Holophagales bacterium
CGCGCCGCCTGGTTCGCCATCTGTCAACCCTCCAGAAGTGGGCGGAGTGTAGCGTCCGGCCGCGCAGAAAGTCCCGGGGGGGCGGGATTCGGCGTAACCTCCCTCGTCCCCGATTCAACCCAGCGCGCTCGAGAGGCGAGAGGTGCTTCAATGGCCCGAAAGGTCCGGGTTCTCGCCTTCTGCGGCCTGTTTCTCGCCGCCTCGGGCTGCGCGTCGCAGGCGCGGAGCCGCGCCGCCGCCCTCGCCGACGGAGGCTCGGCGGTGGCGAAGGCCACTGCCGACTCCCTCGTCGACACCTCGGCCGCCGTCGAGTCGTACGTCGAGGGGCAGCTCCTCCTCGGCCCGCTCACGGGGCGCCCCGAGCCCGGCGAGGAGACCCTCGCGAGCCTGCGGCGCCTCCGCGAGGCGCTCGGCGCGCGGGCCGGCGTGATGCGGAGCCTAGAGGCGTCCTACGCCGCGTTGCACGCCCTCGCCTCCTTCGACGCCGCCGGCCGCGTGGAGAAGGGCCTCAACGCTCTCACCGCTTCCGTGAACGACTACGAAAGGGCGCTCGGCAGGAAGCCGGTCGACGCGGAGGGCACGTGGAGCCTCGGAAAGGCGGGCGGCGCCCTCGCCAGCGCGAAACAGGCGAGGCAGCTCAAGGCCGCGAGCGTAGCCATACGGGCGAGCCTCGAACGCTTCGTCGCGCTCCTCGGCCGGGAGAAGGAGATCCACGTCTCCCTCCGGACCGTCCTCGTGGAGACGCGGGGCGCCGCCGCGCGGCAGCTCTGGCAGCTCGGACTCGGGCGGCCCGGCGCCCTTCTCCAGCCGCACGTCGCCGGCTTTGGCCTCGCCTGGGACGACAGGCAGCTCGACCCCGTCCTCACTCTCCTCCGAAAGGAGCCGTCGATCGACGGCTCCCCGGGCCGCAGCCGCGAGGACGACCTGCGCGACGCCGTCGGGAAGGTCCTCGCGTACCGGGTCGAGCGGCAGGCGGCGCTCGAAGCCGAGGTCCTCGACGAGACGCTCGTGGGCCTCGAGGCGCTCGTCCTCGCCCACGCGGCGTTCGAGGCGAAGGAAGAGCCCGACCTCGTCCGGCTGGCGGAGCTCGCCGCCGCGCTTCGTGCCACCGTGGACGAGTACCGCGACGCCGCGGGGAAATAGGGGAGGGGACGATGGGAACCTCGAAAACGAGCCACGATCGGCTTCTCGCGAGCATCGAGACGACCTACCGGCTGGCCGAGCGGAACTTCGACAGGCTCTACGCCTCGGCCGCGACGCCCCAGGCGAGGGGGCAGGTGAGGGACCTCTACGGCGCGGCCCGCGACGCCTACTGGAAGGCCGTCGTCGCCTCGCTCGAGGACCACAGCAGCGTCGTGACGACCATCCACGACGACCTGAAGAGGACGAACCGGGAGCTGAAGAGGTCGCTCGAGAGCCTCGAGGATGTGGCCAGGGCCCTCGCCGTCCTCACCGAGGCGGTAAAGCTCGCGGCCTCGCTCGTCACCCTCGGCGCGGTGTAGGGCCGCCCCACCCCGGTGGTCCGGCAAGGCTCCGCCGGCCGCCGGCCGGGACGACGGCATCGGCCTCTCCTTGCCCCGCTCCGGTCCCCGCCCTATGCTCGGCCGTCGACCGATGAACGACGCTCCGCCTCCCGCAGAGCCGGTCAGGAGCGGGCCCGGGTCCGGTGCGCCCGAGCCGTTCGCGCTGATGGCGCTGTTCGGCACCGTCCAGGGGTTGCTCTGGATCAAGGACGTCGACGGCCGCTACATCTACTGCAACGAGCTGTTCGAGCTGTCTTTCGGCTCGGGGCCGGGCAGTGTCCTCGGAAAGACCGACTTCGACCTCTTTCCCGCCGATACGGCGGTCGCGTTCCAGGAGAACGATCGCAAGGCCATGGCCGCGGGAGGGGTCGTCGTCTTCGACGAAGACGTGCGCCTTCGCTGGAACGAGGGCAAGACCCTTTTCGAGTCGCGGAAGGGGCCTCTCGTCGACCCTGCCGGCCGGGTGGTGGGGAGCGTCGGGAGCTCGCGCGCCGTCGCGGACTCGAGGGCCGCGGAAGACCGGCTCGCGCTCGAGGACCGGGTCCTCGCGAGGATCGTCGCGGGAGAGCCCCTCGAGGGGACGCTCGACGCCGTCACGCGCGCCGTCGAGGCGCAGACGCTCGACACCGCCGTCGCGATCTACCTCCTCTCGGCCGACGGGAGGACCCTCCGGCTGGTCGCCGGGCCGAGGGCCCTCGCGGACTCGTTCCTCGCCCTCGAGGAGGTCCCGGTCGGGGAGAAGGACTCCCCGAGCGGCGCCGCCGTCTTCCGGAAGGAAGCGGTCGCGGTGGAGGACATCTCGACGGACCCGCTCTGGACCCGCTACCGCGAAGCCGGCCTCGCGCACGGGATCGGGTCGAGCTTCTCCACCCCTCTCCTGAGCCGCAAGGGGGACGTGCTGGGAGTCCTGACGTTCTACCTGGCGAGAAGGGGCCGCCTCACCGACCGTCAGCTGCGCCTCGTCGACACGGCGGCGCGGATCGCGGCGATCGCGGTGGCGCGGAGCCGCGAGGAGGAGGCGCTCCGCGAGAGCGAGGCGCGATACCGGCTCGTCTCGGAGAACGCGGCGGACGTCATCTGGCTCTACGACCTCGCCGCCGGGCGCTTCGAGTGGATGAGCCCGTCGATCGAGAGGCTCCGCGGGTACACCGTCGCCGAGGCCCTCGGCCAGTCGCTCGCCGACACCCTCACGCCCGAGTCGATGGCGCTCGTCGCCGAAGAGCTTCCCCGGGCGCTCGCCGAGTTCGCGGAGAAGGGCGAGGCCGCCCGGACGCGGACGATGGAGGTGGACCAGAAACGAAAGGACGGGACGATCGTCCCGACGGAAGTCGCGGCGACGCTCGTCACGGACGCCACCGGCCGTGTCACCCACCTGCAAGGGGTCACGAGAGACATCTCCGAGAGGCGCCGGGCCGAGCTGGCCCGCCGGGAGGCGGAGAGAGACCGGGAGCGGCTCCAGGAGCAGCTGCTCGCCGCGCAGAAGATGGAGTCGGTCGGGCGGCTCGCCGGGGGCGTGGCCCACGACTTCAACAACATGCTCTCCGTCATCCAGGGGCACGCGACGCTGGCCCTCGACCGGCTCGACCCGGAAAGCCCGACCGCCGAGGACCTGCACGAGATCCTGAGGGCCGCCCAGCGCTCCGCGCAGCTCACGCGACAGCTCCTCGCGTTCGCGCGCCGGCAGCCGACCGAGCCGCGCGCCCTGGACCTCGACGAGACGATCGGCCGGATGCGCCGGATGCTCGGCCAGCTCCTCGGAGAGGACGTGCGGCTCAGGTTCGTCTCCGGCACGGGCACCTCTCTGGTCCGCATCGACCCGGCCCAGGTCGACCAGCTCCTCACGAACCTCTGCGCGAACTCGCGCGACGCCATCGCCGGGGCCGGGACCGTCACGATCGAGACCGCCCTCGTCGTTCTCGACGAACGGTGGTGCTCGAGCCGCGGGGCGGCCCGCCCCGGGCGCTGGGTAAGGCTCACGGTCGCAGACGACGGCTGCGGGATGGGGCCGGAGGTGATTCCCCACGTCTTCGATCCCTTTTTCACGACGAAGGAGCTGGGCCGGGGAACCGGCCTCGGCCTGGCATCGGTCCACGGCATCGTGGAGCAGAACGGCGGGTTCCTCGACGTGGAGAGCGAGCCGGGGCGGGGGTCGAGCTTCCACGTCTACCTCCCCTGGCACGAAGGGCCCGCTTCCTGGGCGATGCCCCCGGCCGTCCGGACGATCCCGCAGGGCGCCGGAGAGACTCTCCTCCTCGTGGAGGACGAGGTGGCGCTCCTCGGGCTCGTGCAGCGGATGCTCGAGGGGCTCGGGTATCGCGTCCTCACCGCGTTCTGTGGCGAGGACGCGCTCGAGGTCGCCGCCGAGCACCGCTCGGAGATCCGGCTCCTCGTCACCGACGTCGTGATGCCCGGAATGAACGGCCGCGAGCTCTGCGAGCGCCTCCTCGCGACGATCCCCGGCCTCGCCTGCCTCTTCGTCTCCGGCCACCCGGCCGACGCTCTCGCGGACCGGGGGCTCTCCCCGGAGGGCATTCGCCTCCTGAAGAAGCCCTTCACGACCCGCGAGCTCGCGGTCCAGGTCCGCGAGGCCCTCGACGGGGCGCGGCCTGCGGCCGTTCCGCTCGACTGAGCGGCCTTTCGCCACGCGCCTTCACCACTCGATGACGCCGCCCCCGATCAGGTCGTGGCAGGCGCACGGCGCATCGCGATCGGCCCGCTCGACCCAGTCGGCGAGCGCGCAGGCGGCGGCCTCGGGCTCGGTGTCGGCGTCGGCCGCCCCCACGGAGGTTCGAAGCCGCCCCGGGTGGACGGCGAAGACCCGGATTCCCTCG
>CALMDF010000006.1 GCA_937864895.1 uncultured Holophagales bacterium
AATGATTTGACAGATCGACGATCCGGTTGTTAAATACCGCAATGATCCCGCGAACCCTTCTGGCGGCCCTTCTCCGGGACGCCCGCTCCTACCCGGTTCTCACCCTCACCGGGCCCCGGCAGTCGGGAAAGACGACGCTCGCGCGGGCAGCGTTTCCGTCGCACGCGTACGTGTCGCTCGAGGAGCCCGACTACCGATCGTTTGCCCGCGAGGATCCGCGGGGCTTCCTGGCACGGTTTCCCGGTCCCGTCATCGTCGACGAAGCGCAGCGGGTGCCGGACCTCCTCTCGTACATCCAGACGGCCGTCGACCGGGAGCCGGCCCCGGGCCGGTTCGTCCTGACGGGCTCGGAGAACTTCCTCCTGATGGAGAAGGTCTCCCAGACCCTCGCAGGCCGATGCGCGGTCCTTCACCTCCTCCCTTTTTCGCGCGCAGAGCTCGACCGTCAGGAGCAGGCGGAACCGACGAACCCCGAGACGCTGTTCGGAAGCCCGGCGAGCCGGTTCGACTGCTGGGAGCTGATCCGGACCGGCGGCTACCCGCCGATCCACGACCGCGCCATCCCCCCGGAGGTCTGGCACTCCGACTACCTGCGCACCTACGTGGAGCGCGACGTCCGGGCGCTCGTGAACGTGGGGGACCTCGAGACTTTCGAGCGCTTCCTGAAGCTCTGTGCCGGCCGTCTCGGGCAGCTGCTGAACGCCTCGGCCCTCGCGTCGGACTGCGGCATCGCGGTGGACACGGCGCGCCGTTGGCTCTCGGTGCTGAAGACGAGCTTCCTCGTCTTTCTTCTCCCTCCCCAGTTTCGGAACTTCAGCAAGAGGGTCATCAAGAGCCCGAAGCTCTATTTCCACGACACCGGCCTCGCCTGCCACCTCCTCGGGATCCGCGAGACGGAACAGCTCGGGACCCACCCTCTCCGCGGGGCGCTCTTCGAGAACTTCGTCGTCGCCGAAGTGGCGAAGGCCTACTGGCACCACCGCCGCGAGCCGCCGATGTACTTCTGGCGCGACCAGACGGGCCACGAGGTAGACCTCGTTCTCGAAGAGGCCGGCGTGCTGCACCCGGTCGAGATCAAGTCGGGCGCGACCGTGGCGGCCGACATGCTCGCGGGGCTCGGCTGGTGGCGACGGCTGGCGGGGTCAGAAGCAGGTCGGCCGTTCCTCGTCCACGGCGGGACGGAGTCGTACGAGCGGGACGGCGTCGGCATCCGTCCCTGGTTCGCGGTCTAGGCACGCGCCGGGGACGAGCCCGCCCCTGAAGCGGGCCCCGCGGTCCCGGCGGGCCTGGCGGCCCACTTCGCCCGCTGATCGGGACCGGCGGCCTCTTCCGGCCCCGGCCGAAGTATTCTCCGGGCGAGAGTTGACATGACGATCGAGGAAGCCCGGGAAATCCTGGCCGCGCTCGTGAGAGAGGGCGTCGAGTTCGTCCTCATCGGTTCGATGGCGATGGCGGCGCAGGGGTTGCCACGGGCGACGCACGACATGGACTTCTTCGTCTCGCCCCGGAAGGAGAACATCGAGAAGCTCAAGCGGGCGCTGAGAGCGCTCTTCGACGACCCGAACGTGGACGAGATCGACGCCGCCGAGCTCGCGGGCGACTACCCGGCCGTGGAGTACGTCCCGCCGCACGCCCGATACTCGATGGACATCCTCACGCGGCTCGGCGAGGCGTTCTCCTACGAAGACCTGGTTGCGGGATCGGAAGTCATTCAGCTCGGTGATCTGCCGGTTCGCGTCGCGACACCGCGCATGCTTTACCGGATGAAGAAGGACACCGTCAGGCCGCAGGACCGGGCGGACGCGGCCCGGATCCGTGCCGCCTTCGACCTGGAGGGCGACTGATGCCGGTCCGGAAGTACCGTCACGTCGCCGACATGCCCGCCGCGAGGCCGCTCCCTCCGCTCGATCCCGGCAACCTGCGCATCGCCTGTGACCTGACGGAGCTGGCGTACGGGCTTCATCCCTGGCGATTTACGCCGGGTGTCCGGAAGTTCCGCTCGATGGCGGAAGCGAACCTCCACCGGTCCTCCTGGGAGCGCGAGCAGGTCCGCGTTACCCGGCCCCCTCGCTGATCGACGAGATCGTCCGGAAGACGCTGGCGCAGTCGCGGTTCTTCGTCGCCGCCTCGTCCCGCTCTACGGGCTCTTCCAGTCGGCCAGGAGGCTTTTCGCGAGCGCCTCGCACGAGGCTGCGATGGTGGCGGCGTCTTCGAGACCAGCGCTCGCTCGCACCGCCATCGCTGAACCGTGGCCCCTGCGACTCGCGAACAGCCGTTCGAGGTAGACCCGCGCCTCTCCGGTGACGGCGCCGGCGATGGCGTCCGCCTCGAGCCCGACCAGCGTGTTGGCGACCTGCGGAAGGTCGGCGCCGCGCAGAATGCGGAGGACGTCGAGTCCATCCTTCGGGGCCCAGCGTTCGGGCGTTGACTCGCGCTCGGCGAGCTTGTGGAGTTTGGCTATCAGGAGCGCTGCAAGACCCGCAACCGCGACCTCGAACTCGCGCGTGTCGCCCGCCTCGAGCGCCGTAAGGCGAATCATGCTGTGCTCGACGAGCGCGGCTTCGAGTCCCTTTGCCTTGCGTGCCACCTCGGTGCCGTGAGGACCAAGGCGGGCGCTCCGACGACCAGGACCTCCCAGCGACGACGGCACGAGCAGATCGATCTGCACGTCGGCGAGGCTCCACGTGCCGGGCTTGACGGCGAGGTCGAATCCAGCCGCGCGCAGGGCCTCGGCGAGGATCGGTTCGTCGTCCAGGACCGCCGGGTTCAGCGCGAGGTCGCCGTCGGTGGTAAACGGCGCGACGGCCATGTCGCCGGCCCCCACGCGGAGGTAGATGGCTTGAGCGCCGACGAGCACCACCGCCTTGCGGTGGACGCCCAGAGCTCCAAGGGCGTCGAGCAGGACTCGCCGGGCTGCGACGTATTCAGGATCGAGTTCCACGTCGCCACTCATCGACGGTCCCCTTCATCGTTTCCAGGAGCGCCTCGGCCTCCTGAGGCCCGCGGCCCGGGCTGGTCATCAGGTCGACGACGGTCTGGGGAGACGACACCACAACGAGGTCCGTCGACGACTGGCCCGCGGTTACCCGTCTTCGTCGCGTGCGCTCGAAGACCACGTCGTCATAGGGCTGGAGGAGCCACACGTTCGCGCCTGCCTCCGTCGTCACGAGGTCGAGCGATCGAGCCGCGGCTTCGGGGTCATCGACGTAGAGCATCGCGAGGCGCGTCGGTGCGACGCCCGTAGCGGCGATCGAGCCCGTCGCGGCGTAGCGCGAAAGCCTCGAAAGCTTTGGCCACAGCCCGTCGAGCCCGCGGGGCTCGAGGTACGAGCGCATCACGTTGGTCGTGGCGACGCCGTAGTCCTTTGCCCACCGACTCAGGAGCGCCGGCCAGTCGACGGAAACGACCTGCTTGCGCGCGTCGCGCGTGAGCAGCGCCTCCGTCTCGAGGAAGCTCACGACGCGGGACACCGTCCCCAACGGCGTCGACGCTGCCGCCGCCAGGGTGCGCACCCCGAACGGCGGCTTGAACTCGCAGAGGGCTCGAACCACGCGTCCCGCGGCTGCCCCACGAAGGCTGTGAAGCGGGCGCGCCGTCCGATCAGGATCCTTCTCTGCGCCCACTCCCTCCAGAAAGATTGCAGGACTGCTCGCCACGAGCCGCAGGTTCCCGGTGGTGTCGGCGTAGCTCACGCCCGCCTGGGCGAGGAGCTCCCGTGCTCGGGCGCCCAGGTACGACGAAATCACGAGCGTCGGCTCGCGCGTCTCTGCGACGAGGGCCCGGACGTCACGCGGCACCAGCCCCTTACGAACGACGAGCGCGAAATCTGCGCGGCGCCTGTCGGTCCCGCAGAGCGTCAGCGTGCCCGTTCGTTCTCCCCCTCGCTCTTCCGCGGTCCAGCCGGGCGGTAGCCGGCGACGAACGCAAGCGAGAGCCTGCGTAATCGTCGTTCCTTTCGTTCGGCTGTTCCGCATACCGTGGAACATATCGCATTGCGGAACATCTGACAAGCGTCCGAGCCGCCGCCGTTCCGGAATGGTGGATGTTCCACGGGACGCGGAACATATGGACCGCCGAGGACGGCCGCGTGAACAACTTCCGGACCGCTCGGCCAGGTCGAGCGACGTATCGTGACCATCGAGGAGATCGAGCCGGCGACGCTGATCGCCGGCCATGGCATTGCCGGTTCTTGATGCATTCGATCGAGCCTAAAATCTTATGGAGCACGAAGCTTCCCGAGGCCGCCGACGAGCGCGACAGGAGCGCGGATGCTGCAAAGGAACATTGAGATGAAGAAGCGAACGCCGTTCATTCCGACCCTCGTCCTCGCGCTCGCGGCCCCGATCGCCTCGGCGCAGTCGACCGGGCTCACGCACACCGTCGAGGGCTATTTCATGGGCGCGTCGATGACGGGGACGGCGGGCGCTGGGCCCGTGACGGGCGACGTGAACCTCGAGTCGTCGAAGATCTTCGAGAACCTCCAGTTCGGGGCGATGGCGAGCTATCGCGGGGAGGCCCCGAAGTGGGCCGTGGGCGCCGACATCGTCTACATGGGCCTCGGGGCGACAGGAACCGGCGACGGCGGGCTCGCCTCGGCCGAGGTCGACATGGACGAGTGGATGGTCGAGGCGACGGGCGCGTACCGCTTCTCTCCCGTGTTCGAGGTCGTCGGCGGGGCTCGGTACACGTCGCTGAAGACCGAGATCGAGCTCCGCAAGCCGCTGGAGACGACCACGACGAAGGCGAGCGCCGACTGG
>CALMDF010000007.1 GCA_937864895.1 uncultured Holophagales bacterium
AAGGATCACGAAGGTTGCGATCACCCTCCGCGGCGAGGCGCTCGCGCCCGGGATCGAGAGGATGGCCCAGGCGATCCGCCGGTCGAGGCCGTGCACGCTCATCGCCTCGGCGAGGAGGAACGACCCGAGGAAGAGGAAGATGATGGGGTCCCCGAAGGGAGCGAACGCCTCCCGCACGGGGACGACACCCAGGACGACGGAGAGGGCCGGGCCGAGGATCGCCGACACGGGGAGCGGGACGGCCTCGGTGATCCACCACACGAGGACCCAGGCAACGACCGCGAGAAGCCTCCCGGCCGCGGGACCGAGATCCCCGGAGGGAAAGGCGAGGAGCAGGGCGAACGCGGCCGGCCCGAGAACGAGCCCGACGCGCCTCCGGCGCCTCTCGAAGAGCGCTTCCGCCTCCGAGAGGCGACCCTCGGCGGGAGGGGGCGCGGAGGAAGGCTCTGCTGCCGGCACCGGCATCGGGAAGTCTAGGCCCTGGAGGGCTTTCCCGCTTCCCGGTGGGGCGCTGTAATAGAAAATCAAGACCTGACCCCTATAATCGGGCCATGCCCCGCTACGTCGCCCTCCTTCGCGCCGTGAACGTGGGGGGCCGGGTCGTGAGGATGGAGCGGCTCCGGCAGGTGTTCGAGGAGACGGGGCTCACGGGCGTCTCGACCCACATCGCGAGCGGGAACGTCCTCTTCACCGCCGGGCGGGGCCGCGCCGCCGTGCTCGAGACGAAGATCGAGAAGGCGCTCGAAGCGGCCCTCGGCTACCCCGTGGCGGCGTTCCTGCGCACGCCCGCCGAGCTCGCGGCCGTCGCGGCGCAGAGGCCCTTTCCCGACGAGGACCTGGGCGAGGCCCACGGCGTCTACGTCGGTTTCCTGAAGGAGCCCCTGAGCACCGAGCGGCACGACCTCGTCCACGGCTTCCGGACGCCGACCGACGAGTTCGCCGTGAGCGGGCGCGAGGTGTGGTGGCTCTGCCGGATCCGCTCTTCCGACTCGGAGTTCTCGGGGGCCAGGCTCGAGAAGGCCCTCGGCCTGAGCGCCACCTTCCGGAACATCTCGACGGTGAGGGCGCTCGCCGCGAAGCTGGCCGGCTGAGGAGGCGCCTTGAAGACCATCGGCATGATCGGCGGCATGAGCTGGGAGTCGACCGTCCCCTACTACCGCGAGGCCAACGAGCTCGTGAAACGCCGGCTCGGGGGGCTCCACTCGGCCCGGATCGCCCTCTGCAGCGTGGACTTCCACGACATCGAGCTTCTCCAGGCCTCCGGACGGTGGGACGAGGCCGGGGAGGCCCTCGCCAGGGCCGCGAGGTCGGTGGAGGCGGCGGGGGCCGACTTTCTCGTCCTCTGCACGAACACGATGCACAAGGTGGCCCCCGCGATCGAGGCGGCCGTCTCCATCCCCCTGCTCCACATCGCGGACGCGACGGCGGCTGCGGTGAAAGCCGCCGGGGTTCGCCGGGTCGGCCTGCTCGGGACCCGCTTCACGATGGAGCAGGACTTCTACCGGGGACGCCTCGAGGAAAGGCACGGCCTCGAGGTCCTCGTTCCCCGGGACGAGGACCGGGGCCTCGTCCACCGGGTCATCTACGAAGAGCTCTGCATCGGCCTCGTCTCGGAGGAGTCCCGGGAGCGGTTCCGGGAGGTGATCCGCCGCCTCGTCGCGAGAGGCGCCGAGGGGGTGATCCTGGGCTGCACCGAGATCGCCATGCTCGTCTCCCCGCCCGACTCGCCGGTGCCCGTCTTCGACACGACCCGCATCCACGCGGCGGCCGCCGTCGCCCTCGCGCTCGACGGCACGTAGGGAACCGGCCCCCGCTTCCCCGGAGCCTTCCCGCCGCCTCCTTCAGCCTGTCCTATGCTTCGGGCCGGGATACCGGGCGCAGCGCGCCCTCCTCGCCCGGCTCGGGAAGGGCGGGATCACGAGAGAAGATCTTCTGAAGGGGGGCGCGACGCTCCCCGGGGAAGAAGTCACGAAGCTCGCGGCGAGCTGAGACACCGCGAACAAGGAGAATCGAACATGGAGAGAACCGGAGTCGTCACGTTCCTCGGGAACCCGCTCACCCTCGTCGGCCCCGAGATCAAGGCCGGCGACGAGGCCCCCGACTTCACCGTCCTCGACAACGGCCTCGGCGCGAAGACCCTCGCGGACTTCGCGGGCAGGACGGTCGTCATCAGCGTCACCCCGTCGCTCGACACGCCCGTCTGCGACGCCCAGCTCCGCCGCTTCAACGACACGGCGACGAAGGTCGGCGACGACGTCGTCGTCCTGAACGTCTCGATGGACCTGCCGTTCGCGAACAAGCGCTTCTGCTCGGTGGCCGGCATCGACAAGGCGCTCACGCTGAGCGACCACCGCGACGCCTCGTTCGGGAACGCTTACGGCGTCCTCGTCAAGGAGCTCCGCCTCCTCGCCCGCGCGATCTTCGTCGTCGGCAAGGACGGCCTCGTGAAGCACGCCGAGATCGTCCCCGAGATGACGAACCACCCCGACTACGACAAGGCGCTCGCCGCCGCGATGTAGCGCGCGTCCAGACCCGGAATGCAGGGGCCGCCGCGACGGGAGGTCGCGGCGGCCCGTTTTCGTCTCCGTCCACTCTCGGAACGCGGAAAACGAAGCGTGATTCCGGTCTTCGGGGAAGTCGACGCCGGCCCCCGGCGGCTACCTCACGACGGGAAGGAGGGCCGAGGCGCCCGGACCCGTCACGACCGCGTGCTCCTCGCCCTCGAAGCGTGCGCGGCGCGTCGGCTTAGGCGTCGGGCTGGTGCGCGGTGTCGCGGTGGGCTTCGGGGTCTTCGTGGGCGAGACGGTCGGCGTGGGCGAAGGGGTCTTCGTCGGCGTGGGCGAAGGGCCCGGCGTCGCGGTCGCGCGCGGCGTCGGGGTCGGCGTCGCCGTCCCGCCCCCCGGAGGGGCTCCCTCCCCGTCCGGCCCGTTGTGGCAGGAGTAGCAGCCGATCGTCGTCCCGGCCGCGAAGGTCGCCCTCTCCGCCGGGCCCTTCGTCTCGAGGGTCCGCGTCGCGAACATCCGCGAGAGGACGGTCCCCCGGTCGTCCGCGCCGTGGCAGGCCCGGCACGAGGCGAGGCTCGATTCCGCCGCGTCGTGGTGGTGGTCCACCCAGCTCGCCCCCACCGGGTGCATGCCGTGAGGTCCGCCCGAATTCGTCTCGGGGACCGTCGAGTGGCACGCGGAGCACTCGCCGAGGGTCCCCGTGTGCCCCTGGAGGTCGAGGCTCTGGAGGTTGTCGTTCTCGTGGGACGACGGGTACTCGGCGTGCGTCGACCCGTGGCAGGCCGAGCACTGGAGGCCGCCGTGGCCCTTCGAGAAGCGGTAGAGGGAGAGGCCGGCGCCCGGTGTGTCCGTGTTCGTGGCGAACCGGGTGTCGGCGGCGACGCGCGGGGCGCCGGAGTCGTCGAAGACCGACGTAAAGCGGATCTGCCCCGAGTTCCGGGTCGCCGTCCCGGTGTGGCACTGCTGGCAGGTGGGCTCGTCGAGCCAGCCCGTGCGCGTCGAGGCGCCGACGGCCGCCATTCCGCCGTGGCAGCTCTGGCACTGCATGAGCATCGAGCCGTCGGCGGCCGTGGCCGCCCCCATCGCGCCGCGGAGGCACTTCGTCTCCGAGCCGGGGTGGCAGCGGTAGCACGCGGACCGGTTCGCGGACGAGCCGAGGCTCTGTCCGCTCGTCGGGTCGGTGACGCCCGCGTGGCGCGCGTGCACGGCCTGAGTCAGGGGCGGAATGCCCGCCTGGCCGCTCCCGGGAAGGGCCTCGGAAGAGTGGCACGCGGCGCAGAGGACCGCCTTCCCCCTGACGGTGACCGAGGCGTAGAGGCCTGCCGGGTCGTATCCGGCCGCGGCGAGGGCGGGCGCGTAGGCCGGGCTCGAGGCGGCCGACTCGTCGTGGAGCCTGAGGACGTTGAGCCGGTAGTCGCGCTCCGGGTCGGCGTCGAAGACCCAGCCGGCGGCCGGTCGCGCGTCCGCGGGGGAGCCCGAGGCGTGGCAGGTCCGGCAGTCCATCTCGTCGGAAACGGGCAGGACGATGCGCGTCGAGGCGAGGACGTTCCCGGAAGCGTCGCGGGCGGTGACTCTCATCAGCGGGTAGGGGTTCTTCTTCCCGTCGTCGTCGTACGGGGTGATCGGGATCCCCTCTGCGACGAACCAGTTCTGCGAGGCGTCGAACGTCATCGCCTTCGGCGCGTTCGAGGCCCCGGGCATGTCCTTGCCCGCGAGCCCGGCGTCGACCGGGAGCGACGCGCCGAAGAGCGACCCGACGTGGTCCCAGAAGTTGGTCTTTCCCTGCGACGTGGTGTTGATCGAGCCCGCCGGGTCGGCGACGGCCTCGTACGTGACCGACACGCCCGACGGGCTCTTCACGAGCCGGCCCGAGGAGTCGAGGACGTGCGCGTGGATCGTGTTGTACGGGGGGAGGATCGCGAAGACGGCGAAATCGGCGTCCATGCAGTGCATCCCGAGGTTGTTCCAGGCGACGACGGTCCAGCCGGTGGGAGACACCGCCACCCCCGGGATCAGCCCGACGAGGAGCAGGGAGAGGACCACCCCGAAAGACACGATCAGCCGTACCCGCATACGTTCCTCCTTCCCGGTATCCGCCCCGAATACACGTTGGCCGCGTACACCCTGTAGCCGGTGAACGCGGCCAATTCCGGTCCTGATTACCGGGTAGTGACGTTCCCTCCGAAATCCCACGCTGGACGCGCCCGGCCCGGGACGGGAAGGGCCCCGGTTCTCGCCGGGGCCCTTCGGGA
>CALMDF010000008.1 GCA_937864895.1 uncultured Holophagales bacterium
GGCCCCTCGTCCTGCCACAGGACCCGCGGCGCGGCCACGGCCTCGGGCAGGCCCATCCCCGCGTCGACGACGTTTCGGATCACGGAGAGGATGGCGGGCACGATCCGGCTGCTGCCCGGGCTTCCGAGGACCATCTCGACGGCGCCGCCCCTCAGGACGATCGCCGGGGCCGAGGTCGCCGGGAGGAAGGCGTAGGGAAGGGGGGCCGCCGGGCTGCCCGGGTCGTCGAGGTCGAACCAGGCCAGGACGCCGTTGTACGGGAAACCGAGCCCCTCCCCGGCGGCGCAGGCTCCCCAGTCCGCGCCGAGGGTCTGGGTGATGGAGACGCCGTTCCCGGCCCGGTCGACCACCGAGACCTGGGTCGTGTTTCCCGCCCCGGTACGCGGGACCTCCGCGCGGGGCCCGATCCCGGCAGGGTTCCACGCCTTTCCGAGCCGGATTTCCCGGGCTCTACGGGCCGCGTGGGACGGCTCGAGGCGGGCGGACGTCCCCGGCCCGCGCAGCGAACGGATCACCGGCGCGGAGGCCCGGGAATCCTCCTGCGCGATCCGGACCGCCTCGACGAGGAGCTGGTGCGCGTCGGCCGAAGAGCTCCCGACGAGGGCCCCGGGAAAATTCCCCAGGATCTGGAGTGCTTCGACGAGGAGATCCCCGTTTCCCGGGACGCCGATGCTCAGGACTTCGCGGTCCCGGTAGCGCGTCCGCACGGGCTCGATCTCGACGACGGACCGGGGGACGCGCGCCAGGTCGTCCTTCCTGACGAACCCGCCGTACGCCCTCATGTCCGCGTCGATCTGCGAGGCGATCCTTCCGGAGTAGAAGTCGGAGGCTCCCGCCTCGGAAAGGCGCCGGAGCGTTCCGGCGAGGCCCGGGAGCCGAAGGCGCGTGCCAATCGCCGCCGGGATCGGGATTCCGTCCGGTCCGCACTCCCCCGGAAGCAGGATCGGGCCGAGGAGAGGCGAGAGTGCGAGCTTCCTCGCGCTGGAACGTACGACCGCGGCCTCGGACCACCCGAGGACCCAGCCCCGCTCCGCCTCCTCGATCGCCGGGGCGAGGATCTCGGCGAGGCTCTTCGTGCCGTACCGGGAGAGAGCGTGGGCGAGCGCCGCCACCGTCGTCGGCGTCGCGGCGGCGAGACGGCCGCTGACGCCGATCGTATCCCTCGCCCTCCGGAGCGCGGCGACGTTCACCCTCATCGGCACCCGGGCCGGGCAGACGACCGCGACGGGGGGCCCGTCCACGCGGTGGATCAGGATCCAGCTCTCCCCGCCCAGGCCCGACTCCGAAGGATCGGTCGCCGAGAGCGCAAACGCCGTCGCGACCGCCGCGTCGATCGCGTTTCCGCCTTCCTCGAGGATCCGCGCCCCGGCCCTCGAGGCCGCCTCCGAGGACGACACGACCACGCCGCCGCGAGAGATGAGCGGCTCGATCGCGAGCGCCTCCAGGAGCGTCGGCTTTCCCGAAGGGTCGAGGCTCGGGGCGGTCGACTCGACCCCCAGCACGAACGCCGGGAGGAGCAGGGACGCCAGGGCCGCCCTGAACGGGAGGCGGCCGGCCCTTCGGTTCCTCATGCCTGAAAGAAAGCCGTTCGGGTCGAGGGTGTCAAGCCGCCGCCCGAGCCCGCTCGATCGCTCCGGAGGACTCTCGCCTTCAGCGGCCGCCCGCCGCGTCGGGGAAGAGGAGCTCCTGCGGCCTGAGGGCGGGAAGGAGGACCTCGATGGCCTTCTTCGCCCAGCCGTCGCGGCTGGCCGGGTCGAACGTCACGAACGGGACCTCCCACTCCTCGAGCGTCGCGAGGAGGAGCGCGTCGATGTCGTGCTGGAAGGCGAGGTCCGTGTCGCGGACGCCGTCGAAGCTCGGGTCGCCGACGATCGGGACGCGGAAGAGGGCGTCGTAGGTCGGGAGCCACGCGCGGACGAGCCCCTCGAGGACCTTCACGTGCGGCTCCCCGGGTGCAGCCCGCCGGAGGTAGCAGTAGTTGTCGAGGACGGCGCGGTCGCAGACGACGACCTCGGCCTTGGCCTCGGCCTGCAGCTCCCAGGCGATCTGGGTGTGGAGGATCCACGCCTGCGCCTTCACGGTCGTGTCGCGGTTGATGGGGAGCGGGCACTCGCGCGCCACCTCGCGCACGAGCTCCACGGTGAGGTCGCGGCGCTTCAGGGCCGCGGCGAGGTCGTAGCAGAGGGTCGTCTTGCCGACTCCGTGGGTACCGATGAACGCGATCTTCATCCGGCCCGATCCTCGCACGAACGGCGCGCGCGGTCTCGCTGCGCTGAGACTCAGTACATGAGCGGACGTCGAGCGGACTTACCGGCGCGGTTCGGGGGAAGCCTCAGGACCAGATGGTCCGGCGGACGACGACGACGCTCGTGTCGTCGGCGGGCTCCCCCTCGCCGACGTGGGCCCGCCAGTCGCCGAGGAGCGCGTCCACGATCGACTCGGCGGGCCGCCGCCAGAGGCCGACACGTTCGAGGACCTCCCTCGGCTTCCCGTACCCGTAGGGCTCGTCGAACCGGTCGGGCCCCTCGAAGAGGCCGTCGGAGGCGAGGACGAGGCTCGCGGCGCCCGGCAGCTCGAAGCGGGTCTCCTCGTAGACCCGCGCCGGACCCTTCCCGAGGGGCAGGCCCGAGACCGGCAGCTCGCGCGCCCGTCCCTCGACGACGAGGAGCGGGTACGGGTGGCCCGCGTTCGCGAGGATCCCGTCTCCCGTTGCCGGGTCGATCCGCGCGAGGACGAGCGTCGTGAAGAGGCGTCCCGAGTTCGCCGCTCGGAGGACCCGGTCCACCTCGACGAGGATCTCTCCGGGCCGCCGCCCCGCCTTCACGAGCGTCAGGAGGCACGCCTTCACCATCGCCCCCTGGATGCCGCAGGAGAAGCCGTGCCCCGCGACGTCCCCCGCCGCGACCCAGAGCGACCCCTCCTCGTCCACGAGGAACTCGTAGAGGTCCCCGCCTGCCTCGGTGGCGAGAATCGTGCGCGCCGCGATCTGGAGGCCCGGCACCTCGGGCGGGTGATCGGGGAGAAGGGCGACCTGCATGCGCGAGAGGAGGTCCATCTCGTACTTCACGCGCCGCTCGCTCTCGATCCGCTTCACGTAGTCGGGGGCGTCGAGGCGGGCGTCGTCCTCCCTCTCGGGCCGTCGGCAGCCGGCGACCCCGGCCCACGCGAGCGCGGCCAGGGCTCCCGCGGCGAGGAGCATCGGGGAGAGGAGCTCGCCGGGAAAGCGAAGGGCCGCGAGCAGGTCGCGCAGGAGCGCCGGCGCGGTCGCGGCGACGAGGAGGCCGGTCAGGCCGAAGCTCCGGAAGGCGAGGAGGAGGAGCACGGCCTCGGCGAGCGTGAGGACGAGGAGCGCGCCCCACGGCGCGTACTGGAACGAGCAGGCGTAGAAGAGGGCGTAGCCGAGGGCTCCGAGCGCGTCGGCCCGCTCGCGCCGGACGACGAAGCGGAAGAGGGCCGCGACGAGAACGAGGGTCGCCGCCGCGTAGGGACCTTCGAGGAAGGCGTTCGCGACTCCGCCGAAGAGCGGCAGGACGTAGGACGGCGCTTCCGGGTGGACCCCGGGAAGTCCCGCTGCCGCGATTCCCGAGGCGAAGAGGAGGCGGGTGCCGGCGACGGCCGCGCCGAGGCCGAGACCGCCGAGGATCGCCCTGCCGAGGCGCGGCGAGAGGCGGCCCGAGGCGAGCGCGTCGAGGCTCGTCGTGAATCCCGGAACGGTGTCGCGGAGCATGGACTCCGCGACGACCCAGTAGACGACGAGCGCGACGGCCATCAGGACACGGCCGGTGACGAGGAAGCCCGCCACCACGCCCGTCTGGCCCCCGAGCTCGAAGAGCGACCCCGAGAGCACCATCGCGGCGAGGCCGAGGAGGCCGAGCCCGATCGCGATCCGGAACGCCAGCCGCCTGCGGAAGAGGAGGACCCCGAAGAGGACGAGGACGAGAAGACCGAGGAGGCCGAAGAGCGGGATCGCGATGGCGAGGCCCCTGAACTTCAGCGCCGCGAAGCGGGCGCCGACGTCCGGGTCCGAGAGCTCGCGCGAGACGATGAGGATCCCCGCGGTCGGCGCGAGGCGGGTGAGGACCTCGCGGGCCCCCCCGGCCGGCGTCTCGAGCGCGTAGACGCGGACGACGGCGTTTCCGCTCTCGTAGTCGGACGAGGCCCCGATCTCGCCGCCGCGAGCGAGTCGCACGAGGATCGCCGAGGCGAATCGTTCGCGAGCCCCCTCGAGCTCTCCCGCCGGCGCGGCGACGCGGAAGAGGCTTCCGCTCGTGAACTCGACCCGCCGGAGCGTGCCGTCGCGCGCGATGGCGATCTCGGTCCGCCCCGCTCCGATTCCCGGGACGCGGAGCTCTCCCGCGACGATCCAGGACGCGAGGGCCCCGTGCCGGGCGAGCCAGCCGGGCGCCTCGCGGCCGAGCCGCCGGTAGGCGCGCTCCAGCTCCGAGTTCGCGAGGCCATTCCTCACCTTCGCCCGCGGCGCGAGGAGAGTCGCCCCCGCGGCGGCCATCTCTTCCCGCGCCGTCCGGAGAGCCGCCTCCTCCGTCACGTCGAGGGGCTGCCACTCGGGGAGGACGAGGTGCGCGGCGACGGCGCCGGCGGCGAGGACGGCGAGCCCGGCCAGGAGCGGCGCCCACGGGACGCGCGGACGCGTGCGGACGGCGCCGCCGGTCACGGGTCGAAGGGGGTCACGAGCGCCCGAGGGCGGGGACGAAGGTCTTTCCCGCCGTCAGCTCGAGCATCCGGTCGAGCGCCTTC
>CALMDF010000009.1 GCA_937864895.1 uncultured Holophagales bacterium
AAGCGAGGTCGTCGTCCAGATGAAGGGCTTCGAGAAGCCCGTCATCGCCTGGGACGTCCGCGGGGTCACGGGCGCGTTCAACGTCTTCCTCCCGGCCCGGGAGGAGCGCCTCGTCCAGCTCCACGGTCCTCTGTCGGTCCGTTTCGCCACCCTCACCGGAAAGCGCATCGACACGCCCGAATCCGAGGGCCTCCTCGTCAGGCTCTCCATGAAGGAGGCCGAGATCGAGTCGAGGGAACGTCCCGAGGCCTTCCGCAACATCCGGCTTCGATTCGTCGCGCGCGACGGGAGCGAGATCGCCGGGGAGCTCTACGGGAAGGTCTCGGCGCCGAAACACACGACGAAGGGATTCGGCCTCACGTTCACCTCGGTCCCGCCCGAGATCCGCTCGTTCCTGGAAGCGATCCTGGCCGGGAGCCGCTGATCGCCGTTCAGGCGGGCGAGAGAAACGACTCGACCTTGCCGAGGAGGCGCGGCAGCTCGACCGGCTTGGTGTCGTAGTCGTCGCACCCGGCGGAGAGGGCCTTCTCCCGGTCGCCCACCATCGCGTGCGCGGAGAGGCCGATGATCGGGATCCGGGCCGTTCCCACCCCCGCCTTCAGCCGGCGGGTCGCCTCGTAACCGTCCAGGACGGGCATCGAGAGGTCCATGAGGATCAGCTCGGGCCGCTCGGAGGCGGCCTTCTCGATCGCCTCTGCACCGTTCACCGCGAGGACGACCTCGTAGCCCTTCCGGAGGAGCCGGCGGGACAGCATGTCGCGGTTCATCTCGTCGTCGTCGACGACCAGGATCTTGGGCATGGGCTCTCGGCCGCCTCCTCGGGAGCAGCGCGGCGTAGTGTAACGTTCCTCACTCCGTTTCCATTTTCCTCTCCTCTTTCTTGACAGCACCGGGACCCTGACCTACCGTCTCGGGCCGATGGCCTTTGCCTGGCTCTCCGGCGGCGACGACGTCGCCGAGCTCATCGCGAAGCGGCACTACTCCCGTGCCGTGAAGGTCCTGAGAGGGCAGCTGGCGAAGGACCCGGGGAACACTTCCGTTCGCCAGCAGCTCGCCGACGTCCTCGCTCTGGACGGAAAGACCCGCGAGGCCGTTGAGCTCCTCTGGAAGCTGGCCGACGAGTACGCCACCTCCGGCTTCATCGGCAAGGCGATCGCGGTCCTGAAGAAGGTCCAGCGCCTGGACTCCTCCCTCGGCAAGGTCGAGGAGAAGCTCGCCTTCCTCGTCAGGGAGAAGGATGAGGAATCCTCCCTTCGGCAGACCCTCCGCGCCGGGGCGATGCGCCGCCGGGCGGAGCTCGAGACGACGCCGACGCCGGTCACCCCGGCCCGCCGGGAGGATTCCCCCGAGGGCGACTCCGGCTCCTCGACCTTCGTCGTCGATTTCGTCACGGACGACTTCGTCCCGGCCGAATCGGCGGCCGAGTCCGCCCCGAGAAGCCTCCACCCCCTCGGGCAGGAAGCGGCCCGGGGGATGGTCGCGAGCCCCCTCTTCAGCGACTTCTCGAGCGAGGAGCTCGTCGAGGTCATCAAGGGGCTCGAGCTCCTCTCCTACGAGGCCGGCGACGTCATCGTCGCCGAGGGAGCGCCCGGCGACTCTCTCTTCGTGCTGACGACGGGGACCGTGAAGGCTTTCGTGAAGGACCCGGACGGCCACTACCACAAGGTCCGCGAGATGTACGAGGGCGCCTTTTTCGGCGAGGTGTCGATCCTCACCGGGAAGCCCCGGAGCGCGACGATCACCGCGGCGACGGCCTGCGAGCTCCTGGCCCTCGACCGCGCGTCCCTCGACGCGATCACCGAGCGTCAGCCGAACGTCCTGACCATCCTCAAGCACTTCTGCGAGGCGCGCCTCGGGAGCGTCGACGAGGTCCAGATCCGAACGGGGCAGGGCCCCTTCGCGCCCGCGCGGGGCCCCTCCCCCGCCTGAAGGGCGCCCCGCCGCCCCCATGGGGCGGGCGGCGGGTGTCCGCTTTCCGGCTACAGTTTCTCGACGACGAAGGGCAGCGGGGCCTCGGCCCCCTCCGCCGCACCGACCTCGAAGCAGGCCGCGAGGCGCTCCAGGTAGCCCTCAGGGAGCGAGGTCCGCGGGCCCAGCTCGACGACGAGGAGCGGCTCCCCCGCCGCGACGGTCTCCCCCGTCTTCCGGAGGACCTGGAAGCCCGAGCCCGGGTCGACGACGTCGTCCTTTCGGGCGCGGCCGCAGCCGATCTCGATGGAGAGGAGCCCCAGCTCCCGCGTCGCGACGCGCCGGATCGTCCCGGCTGCCTGAGCCTTCACGTCGTGTTTCGCCACCGGCTGCGGAAGGAGGGCGAGGTCCTCGCAGACCGCCGGGTTCCCGCCCTGCGCCGAGATGACCCGCGCGAACGTCTCGAGCGCGGTCCCGTCCTGGAGGGCGGCGTTCAGCCGGCGGCGTCCGTCCCTGAAGGACTCCACGACACCCGCGGCCACGAGGAGATCGGCCCCGAGGAGGACGACGTTCTCCCTGAGGTCGGCCGGGCCGTCGCCCCTGAGGAGGCGGATGGACTCCGCGACCTCGTTCGCATTCCCGACGGCGACGCCGACCGGCCGGTCCATGGCCGTCACGTAGCCGCTCGCCTTCCGACCCGTTGCGCGCGTCGTGTCCACGAGCGCCCGGCCGAGGACGTGCGCGTCCTCGGGCTTCTGCATGAAGGCACCGTTCCCCGTCTTCACGTCGAAGACGACCGCGTGGGCGCCCGTCGCGAGCTTCTTCGAGAGGATGGAGGCCGTGATGAGCGGAATCGACTCCACCGTTCCCGTCACGTCCCGGAGGGCGTAGAGGCGCCGGTCCGCCGGGGCGACCGTGTCGGTCGCGGCGATGAGCGCGCAGCCCACGGTCTCGAGGAGGCGGTCGAAGGCCTCGCGGGACTGGCCCGTGACGAAACCCGGAATGGCTTCGAGCTTGTCGAGCGTACCGCCGGTGTGGCCGAGACCGCGCCCCGACATCATGCCGGTCTTCACGCCGCACGCGGCGAGGAGCGGCGCCAGGACGAGGGTCGACTTGTCGCCCACGCCCCCCGTCGAGTGCTTGTCGGCGACGAAGCCGTGCGCCGAGAGGTCCCACGTGTCACCCGACCGCATCATCGCGAAGGTGAGCGAGGCCGTCTCGGCCGTCGTCATCCCGCGGCAGCAGATCGCCATGAGGAGCGCCGCGGCCTGTTCGTCGGTGACCGTCCGGTCGGTCACGCCGTCGACGAAGTCCTGGATCTCCCCTTCCGACAGCTCGCCGCCGTCGCGCTTCTTCACGATCGTCCGAACGATGAGGCTCATTTCTTCTCTCCGCTCCCCTCGAGCGACCTGAGGACCTTCCCCCGCCACTCCTTCGCCGCGGCGAGGACCTTCGCCTCGTCGAGGGTGAGGACGCGGCGGCCGTCGAAGAGCACCCGGCCGTCGACGACGGTGAGGGACACGTCGCCGGCGCGCGAGGCGTAGACGACCGTGGAGGGGAGGTCGAACACGGGCTGGGCGTGGGCCTTCTCGAGCTCCACGACGATGAGGTCGGCCCTCTTTCCGGCCTCGAGCGATCCGACGAGACGGTCGAGACCGAGGGCCCTGGCGCCGTCGATCGTCGCCATCCGGAGGAGCTCGGGCGCGGTGAGGGGCGTCGGGTCGAGCGCGGAGACCTTCGCGAGCTTGCCCGCGAAGTCCATCGCGTCGAGCATGTCGAGGTCGTTGTTCGACCCGGCGGCGCCGTCCGTCCCGAGACCGACGACGACGCCGGCCTTCCGGGCCGCGGCGACGGGGGCGACCCCCGAGCCGAGCTTCATGTTCGACTCGGGGTTGTGCGAGAGGCTCACCCTGCGCTCGGCGAGAAGAGCGAGGTCGGCGGGCGACAGCCAGACGCCGTGCGCCACCGAGAGGCGAGGCCCGAGAAAGCCTATCTCGTCGAGCCAGGCGGTCGGGCTCTTGCCGTACTTCTCCAGGATCTGGTTCTGCTCGTCGCGCGTCTCCGAGACGTGCGTCAGGAGGGGGGCGCCGTACTCGTCGGCGAGGGCCCGCGCCGCCTGCAGAGTCTCCCTGCTGCAGGTGTACGGAGCGTGGGGGGCGATGGCAGCCGTGACGCGCGGGTGGCCCTTCCACTTCTCGAGGAAGGCGCGCGTGACGGCCTTCGACTCCTCGAGGTTCGCGTGTCCCGGCGCCGGGAAGTCGAGCCAGGTCTCGCCGAGGACGGCCCGCAGGCCGGCCCTGTCGACGGAGGCCGCGACGTCCGACTCGTAGTAGTACATGTCGGCGAACGTCGTCGTCCCGCCCCGGATCATCTCGAGGCAGGCGAGGTCGGTCCCCGCCTTCACGAACGCCGGCGAGACGTTCTTCGCCTCGGCCGGGAAGATGAACTTCGTGAGCCACTCCATGAGGGGCTGGTCGTTCGAGAGGCCGCGCAGGAGGTTCATCGCGGCGTGGGTGTGCGTGTTGACGAAGCCCGGCAGGAGGACTCCGCCCGGCCGGACGACCCGTTCCTTCGGCAGGTACGCGGCGTCGATCGCCGCCGGGTCGCCGACGGCGAGGATCTCGCCGGCCTTTACCGCGACGGCCGTCGCGCCCCGCACCGTGAACGCCCCGTCCATCGGGAGGGCCGATCCCGCAACGACGACGAGGTCGCACGGCTTCCTCTTCGGCGCGGCCTCTCCGGTCGCGGGCGGCAGCGCCAGGAGGAGCGCCGCGAGGAGCCCGGCCCCGCGTCTCACTCCCGCTCTCCCAGCTCGAACGCCCGGGGCAGGAGCGTCGCGAGGGTCG
>CALMDF010000010.1 GCA_937864895.1 uncultured Holophagales bacterium
CAGGAAGGCGCGGCAGGACGCCGAGAAGGAGAAGGCGAAGAAGGGGGAGGACGTCCTCTACCCGACGTGGGAGGAGCTGCGGGCCGAGGACCGCGAGGATGAGCCGAGGCTCCTCCTCACGGTGACCGACGAGACCGGGAACGTCGTGCGGCGGCTGACGGCCGCCGCGAAGGCGGGCTTCGCGCGGATCGCCTGGGACCTGCGCTACCCCGCCTCGAACCCCACGCAGCTGAAGGAGCGGGAGGAGAGCCCGTGGAGCCCCGGGCCGCGCGGGCCGATGGTCGTCCCCGGGACGTACCGCGTCTCTCTCGCGAAGAAGGTCGACGGTTCCGTCACGCCGCTCGGTGAGCCGCAGGCGTTCCAGGTCGTCCCGCTCGGGGCCGCCACGCTCGGGCCGGTCGACCGGGCCGCCGTCCTCGCCTTCTCGAAGAGGACGGCCCGCGTCCAGCGCGCCGCCCTCGGCGCCGTCGAGGCGGCGAAGGAGGCAAGGGGCCGCGTCGACCACCTCGGCAAGGCGATCCTCGACACCCCGGCCGCGGGGCCGGAGATGCTCGCCGAGGCGCGGCGGCTGAACCTCGCACTGGCCGACCTCGACGTCGTCCTGAACGGCGATTCGACGCTCGGAAAGCGCAACGAACCGGCGCACCCGGGCCTCGTCGACCGGGTGCAGTCCGTCGTCTACGGGCACTGGTCGACGACGACGGCGCCGACGGCGACGCAGGAGCGCGAGGTGGCGGCCGCTGCCACGGACCTGGAAACGGCCCTCTCGACGCTCCGCGCGATCGTGAAGGACCTCTCGTCTCTCGAGGCGAAGGCCGAGGCGCTCGGGGCGCCCTGGACGCCGGGACGGATCCCGGTGCTTCCGAAGGACTAGGCCGCAGGAGGCGCTCCGGGGCGCGTGGAGTGGACCCTCACGCGCCCCGGATGCGTCGCGCGATCTTCCTGAGCGCCCCCGTCCAGAGCTCCGCCTCGCGCGGCGTGAGCCTGGCGCGCAGGAGCGGCGAGAGGAGCTCGAGGAGGACGGCGTCGTCGTCGCGCCCGAGGAAACCTGAAGCCGAAAGGGCCGCGGTGAGCTCTTCCCGCAGACGCCGCAGGTCCCCGGCCCCCGCCGGTCTCTCCACCGGTTCCGCGCCTCGTGCGCGGGCTGGACCGGTCGCGAGGAGGGCGAGCGAGGCCGCCACCGCCTGCGCGAGGTTCAGGACGGGGAACTCCAGGCGCGTCGGGAACGTCAGGCGCCCCGCGGCGAGGCGGACCTCGTCCGTCGTGAGGCCGGAGCGCTCCGGGCCGAAGGCGAGGACGAGGCGGCCCTCCCGCGCGACGCGCCGGGCGGCCGCCCAGCTCCAGGCGGGCGGGAGGCCCCGGGCGTTCCGGCCACGGAGCGAGGTGAGGGCCAGGAGGGCCGAGGCCTCTCCCGCGGCCTCCTCCAGCGACGAGAGGCGCGGCGCGGAGGCGAGGAGGTCCCCGGCGCCCGACGAGAAGGCCTCCGCGTCCTCGTGGGCGGCGTCGGCTCGCGGGTGGAGGAGGAGGAGCCTCGCGCCGAAGGCCTTGCAGGCCCGCGCGGCCGACCCGAGGTTGCCCGGACTGTGGGTCCTGACGAGGAGAACGTCCACGCTCATGCAGTCATCTTCCAAAGGAGAGGGCCTCTCGTCCAGAATGACCTCATGGCACGCCAGCGGAGCGAAGAAGAGCAGAAGGCCGTGGAGACGATCCTGTGGGCCCTCGGCCACAAGATCCAGCGCCTGCGCGAAGAGGCGGAGATGGGGGCCCTGCGCGGCGAGGTCGACCCCGGCGTCGAGAAGGGGCTGGAGATGGCCCTGCGCGAGGTGAACGACCTCCTTCCCCGGCGGAAACGGGTGAAGTGAAGGCGCCGGAGCGGGACCGCGCCGCGGCGGTCCTCTTCGTCCTCCTCCTGGTCTTTCCCTTCGTCGGACGGGCCGTCCTCTCCTCGGACGGCGCGGAAGTCCTCGCCGAGACCCTCGGCCTGTTCGTCACGGGGCGCCTCGAGGCTCCGACGCCGCCGCCGGCGTACATCGACCCGAACTTCCCGCCGGCGCCGCCCCTCCACTCCCGTTACGGCTTCTTCCCGTCTCTTCTCCTGACCCCGTTCGTCGCCCTCGTCTGGCCCGTACGCGGCCTCGTGGGCGCCCCGCTCGTCGACGCGGGAATCGCGCTCGCCTGGCCGGTCGGGACGGCGCTCGCCTGCTGGGCGTTCCTCCGGCTCGCGCGGGCGCTCCGGCCGGGGACGTCGCCCTTCTGGGCCGCAGGGTTCCTCGCCGGGACGCCGCTCTGGCCATACGCCTCCGACTCCTTCTTCGAGCCGTACGCGGGTGCGGGGCTCGCGCTCGCTGCGGCCGTCGTCCTCGCGCCGCGGGACGGGGAGGGACCCGGCCGCGCCCTCGCCGCGGCCCTGGCGTTCGGCGCCGCGTGCTGGCTGAAGCCGGTCGTGTGGGTGACCGCTCCCGTCTTCGTCCTCTCGGCGGCCCTCTCGCGCCGGGACGGGCGCCGCGCGACGCCCTTCCTCGCCACCCTGCTCGCGGGGCTGGCCGCGGCCTTCGCCCTCGCGCTCGCCGTGAACCTCGTCCGGAACGGCCGGCTCGGCGACTTCGGGTACGGGTACGCGAGCCTGCCGTTCGTCACGTCGCTCGCCACCGGGCCGCTGGGCCTTCTCGCGCACCCGTCCCGGGGCCTTCTCCTCTACGCCCCCGTCGTCGCGCTCTCGGTCCTCGTCGGCCTCCGGTCAGCGTCCCTTCCGGCCAGGGTGCTCTGTTTCGGCGCGCCGCTCGTCCTCGCCCTCGTCTCCGGGCGCTGGTACGGCTGGCACGGAGGGTCGGCGTGGGGGCCGCGCTACCTCGTACCGGTCCTCGCGCTCGCCGTGGCGCCGGCCGTCCTCGCGCACCGGAAGGCGGCGATCGCCGTCCTCGGTCTCGGGGCGGCGCTGAACCTCCCGGGCGTCCTCGTCGCGCCGGGCGCGTGGCTGTCGTACGTCGAGAGGCTCGAGGCGCCGCCGGGGGTCGCGTGGCCGACAGGAGGCGGCGACCGGATGTCCGGGGAGGCCCGACTCTCCCCGCTCTACGGCCACGCCTGGCTGCTGGCCCGCTCGGCCGGTCTCCACCTGCCGGCGTTCTGGCTCCGGGCGGGGGCGGCGGAAGGGGCGCCCCCGCCGACCGCCCCCGAGTACCTCTCGCCTCGCGTCCTCAGGGCCGGGCTGGGCCTGCCGGCGGTGAGCCCGGTCGTACCGAACATCCTCTACCGGACCGCGGTCGCCGCTCTGCAGAGGGGCTACGGCGGGCTGTCGCTCCCCTACGCGCGCGAAGCCCTCCGGATCGACCCGCGCCACCGGCCCGCGGCGGACCTCCTCGGGCAGCTCTCCCGCGCGGGACCCGGACGGACCGGAAAGCCGGATGCGGAGTAGCATCCACGGTTTTCAGGAGATGTTCGTGAAAGTCGGCGGGAACACGGCAACAGGGAAGATCGAAGCCTCGGCCTCCGGCGGCAGGCTGCCGCACGCGGGCGGCGAGCACGAGCTCGTCCCGCTCGACCCGGACCACCCGGGCTTCAAGGACCAGGTCTACCGGACGCGTCGCAACGCCATCGCGAAGATGGCCCTCGAGTACCGCGACGGCGATCCGCTGCCGCACGCCGAGTACACCGAGGACGAGCACGCCGTCTGGCGGACGGTGTGGGAGCACCTCGCGCCCCTCCACGAGCGGCTGGCCTGCCGGGAGTGGAAGGAGAGCTCGGCGGCGCTCGCCCTCGACCGGGTGCGCGTTCCCCAGCTCGCCGACGTGAACGAGGCCCTGAAGAGGGGCGCGGGCTTCCGCATGCTCCCCGTCGCCGGCCTCGTCTCGGGCCGGATGTTCCTCGGGATGATGGGGAAGGGGGTCTTCCTCTCCACCCAGTACATGCGGCACCACTCCGTGCCGCTCTACACGCCCGAGCCGGACGTCGTCCACGAGCTCGTCGGGCACGCGGCGAGCCTCTTCCACCCCGGCATCGTGAAGCTCTCCCGGCACTTCGGCGAGGCGGCCTGGCGGGTGGACGACGCCACGCTGAAACGCCTCGAGCTCGTCTACTGGTACACGCTCGAGTTCGGCCTCGTCGAGGAGGACGGCGTCCTGAAGGCGGTCGGGGCCGGCCTCCTGTCGTCGTTCGGCGAGCTCGGGGGGTTTGGGGCGCACGCCGAGATCCGCCCGCTCGAATGCGACGAGGCGGCGTCGATTCCCTACGACCCGACGCGGTACCAGAAGGTCCTCTACGCCTCGCCCTCGTTCGAGAGGATGGTCGAGGACGTCTCCTCCTGGCTCGACAGGCAGTGACGCCGAGGCGATGCCGCGGTTCATCGACCTCTCGCCGCCGCTCTCGGGGCGCCTCGCCGTCTGGCCGGGGGACGTGCCGTTCACTCGACGGGTCTCGTCGCTCGAGGGCGGGATGACGCTCTCGTCGGTCACGACGACGCTCCACGCGGGCTCGCACGCCGACGCCCCGCTCCACGTGACGCCGGGCGCGCCGTCGATCGACGAAGTCCCGCTCGGGACGTGGGTCGGCCCCTGCCAGGTCGTCGAGGCGCGGGTCGGGGCCCGCGGGAGGGTCCGCCTCGAGGACCTTTCCGCGGAGCCGGCCGCGCCGAGGATCCTCGTGAAGACGGGGACCTTCGAGGACCGCGAGCGCTTCACGGAGGAGTTCGCGGGGCTCTCCGCGTCGCTGGCGGGCGCGCTGGCCGAACGGGGGGTCGTCCTCGTCGGCATCGACACCCCTTCCGTCGATCCGTGGAACGACGCGGCCCTGGAAGCTCATCACGCCCTCTCGGCGGCCGGCATCGCCTGGCTGGAGGGTCTCGTCCTGTCGCACGTGACGCCCGGCCTCTACGAGCTCCTGGCCCTGCCCCTCCGGATCGAGGGGGGCGACGCCTCTCCCGTCCGGGCCGTTCTCGTCGAGCGCTGAGGGCCGGGGCCTGCCGGCCTGCCACGGGCCGCAAAAGCTGACAAAATAGCAGGTTAGGCATGCCGAACGTCGACCGGCTGAAGAGACAGATGCTGCGCGAGGCCGTCCGGGAGAACCTGGACGTGATCGAGGGCCGCCCCCCCGCCCCCCGCAGGGACGATCGCTGGGCGAGGCTCGCCGTGCGGGCGCTGGCCGTCCTCGGCGTCCCGCTCGTCTTCCTCGCCTCGATCAACGCCTTCTCGGGAAACGACGCCTCCTCGCCCGAGGTCGTCGTCGTGCCGCAGCGGACGGTCCCCGCGGCGCCGGGCGAGCCTGCCCTCGAGAACGTCGCCTGGCCCGCGCCGCGGTCGATCGACCCGACCCTCTTCCACCTCGACGTGAAGACGGTCGTCCTCGACGCCGGCCACGGGGGGGCGGACCCGGGCGCCCTGACCGCGGACGGGCTGCTCGAGAAGGAGATCACGCTCGACCTGGCCGAGCGCGTCGCCACGAAGCTCCGGGGAGGGCTCTTCCAGGTCGTGATGACGAGGAGCGGCGACGAGACGCTCTCCCTCAGGGAGCGTTCGCGCCGGGCGCGGGAGGCCGGCGGGGACGTCCTCGTCTCGATCCACCTGAACTCGATCCCGCGGCCCGACCGGCGTGGCGTCGAGACCTACTACCTCGGGCCCACGGACGACCCCGCGATCCGCGCGCTGGCGGGGGCCGAGAACCGCTCCTCGGGCTATTCTCTGGCCGATTTCAGGGGACTTCTCGAGGGGGTCTACGTGGACGTGCGCCAGGCGGAGTCGCGGAGGCTCGCGGAGTCGGTCCAGGGCGAGCTCGTCTCGTCCCTCAGGAAGGTGTCGCCCCAGGTCGGGGACCGGGGCGTGAAGAGCGCTCCTTTCGTCGTCCTCATCGCCTCGGAGATGCCGGGGATCCTCGCCGAGGTCTCCTGTCTCTCGCATGCCGAGGAGGCTCGCCTCCTTCGCGACACGGCCTTTCGGGAAGCCATTGCGGATGCGCTCGCGCGGGGAGTGCGAGCCTACGCGGACTCGCGGAACCTCGCGGGAGCGGGAAGGAGCGGGAACGGATGAGCGGGAAAAAGGACGTCTTCCACGTCGGGATCGACCTCGGCACCTCGAGGAGCGCGATCGCCGCGTCGAACGGGCAGCGTCACGTCGTGGAGAGCTACGTCGGCTGGCCCGTCGACATGGTCGCCCGCAAGGTCGTCAAGAAGGCGGTCCTCTTCGGGCACGAGGCCCTCGAGAACCGGCCGATGCTCGACCTGCACCGCCCGCTGGAGAGGGGCCTCATCAAGGAGGGCTCGACGAAGGCGGAGGCGGCCGTGCGCGAGCTCCTCGGGCACCTCATCGAGAAGGCGGGCGGGGCCGGGAAGACCGTCCAGGCCGTCGTCGGGGTCCCGGCGGAGGCGATGCGCGTCTCGCGCCAGCACCTCAGGAATGCCGTGAAGGGGGTGGCCGACAGCCTCCTCCTCGTCTCGGAGCCCTTCGCCGTGGCCTACGGGATGGACGCGCTCCTCCACACGATGATCATCGACATCGGGGCCGGGACGAGCGACTTCTGCGTCATGAACGGCCGTTACCCGACCGACGACGACCAGCGGACGCTCACCCACGCGGGCGATTCCGTCGACGAGCAGCTCATCCTCCAGATCCGCGCGCGCCACCCCGAGGCGAACTTCTCGATCCACATGGTGCGCGACTGGAAGGAGAAGCACAGCTTCGTCGGCGAGCCGAAGGGCCCCGTCGTCGTGGAGGCCCCGGTCCGGGGCAAGCCGACGGGCCTCGAGATCACCGCCGAGATGAGGAAGGCGTGCGAGAGCCTCGTCGGGCCGCTCTCGGAGACGATGCTCGACCTCCTCTCCCGCGTCGACCCGGAGTACCAGCAGCGCGTCCGCAACAACATCGTCCTGGCCGGGGGCGGGTCGCTGATTCCCGGCCTCGCCGCGGCGCTGGAGAAGACCCTCGAGGACGTCGGCGGAGGAAAGGTCCGCGCCGTGGAAGACCCCGTCTTCGCCGGCGCGAACGGTTCCCTCGCCATCGCCGCGGATGCCCCCGAGGGCGACTGGGAGCGCCTCGCAGGATGAGCGGGGAAGATCCCGCCGCCCCGCGCGTCAGGCGCATGCTTCCCTCGGTCTCCGAGGTCCTGAAGGAGCTGACGGCGCGGGCGCCGATCGAGCCCGACGTCGCCTTCCGCGTCGCGCGGGAAGTCTGCGCCGAAGAGCTGAAACGGATCCGCGACGCCGGCGGCGACAGCGTCCCGCTGGAGGAGCTCGTCCAGCGCGCCCTGAAGCGAGCCACGGGGGGCGTTCCGGCCCCGCCGCCCGTCGTCGAGCCCGTCCCCGAGCCCGCGCCGCCGGAACCCCGGGAGGACGGTGCCGTGGAGGACCCCTTCGCCGAGACGACGGGAGCGATGGACCTGCGCTGGGACCGCGACGTGCGCGAGCCCTTCTCCGAGCCCCAGCCCCCCGTCCCGTCCGTGGGGGGCGAGCTCCCCGCGGGCGCCGCGACGGCCGTCGAGGCGCCGGTCCTCCCCCCTCTTTCGTTCGACGCCGCGCCCGCTCCCGAGCCGCAGCCCGTTTTCCTCGACGTGCCGGAGGCGCCGGAGGGAATCGGCGACGAGACCCTCAACCGGCTGTCCCGGGAAGCCGAGTCGATCGACCTGCAGTCGGTCTTCACGAAGGAGAGCGGGCCGGCCTCCGCCCCCCTCGCCGCAACCGGCGGGGACGCCGCCGAGCCCGCGGTCCCGGAGCCCTTCGAGGATGACGAAGACACCGTCCTGACGGTTCCGCGAGGCCGTGGCGGGAAGGAGGGCGGCCCCCGCGTCGGGGTCATCCTGGCCGTCGTCGGCGCCCTTGCGGCGCTCGGAGGCCTCGGCTATCTCCTCGCCGGCCTGTGGATGGAGAGGGACGACGTCCCTCCGCCCGTCGCGGTGGCCCGCCCGAGGCCGGAGGCCCGGCCGGCCCCGGACGCGGTGAGGGCCGCGCCCGTCGAGAGCTCTCCCGAGGCGGCTCCGGCGCCCGCCCCCGACCCCGCCGTCTCGCCGGCCGCCGCCCTCGAGGCGCCGAAACCGACGGCAGCCCCCGCCGTTCCGACCGCCGCCCCCGCTTCGGAGGCGGTGGCTCCGGCCCCCGCCCCCGCCCGGGTGACCCTACCGGTCCGCCAGAGCCGCGACGGGTACATGGTGACGAGGGACCGCGCCGGCCAGCCGGAGGTCTACTCGATCCACTTCACCTCGTACCAGGACAGGGCCACGGCCGAGCGCGACCTCGAGCGCGTCTCGGCGCTCGTCGGGCGCAAGGGCTACGTTGCCGAGATCGACCTCGGCGCGAAGGGCGTCTGGCAGAGGGTCATGATCGGCGCCTTCCCGACGGCGGAAGAGGCAAAGGCCGTGCGGGCAGAGCTGGCCGCGAAAGGGACCCGCGACCTGGGGTGGGTCTACCGGGTCGTCGCTCCGGACTAGGGGTTCGTCTGCCAGAGCTCGAGGGTCGTCGCCAGGACGCGGGCGTCGAGCCTCAGGACGGCGACGACGGCCTGGGCCACGTCGTCCGGCCTCATCGCCTTCTCGGGGTTCTTCAGGAAGTCCCCCCGGCGGGACATGTCGGTCGCCACGGTCGACGGGAGGATGCAGGTGACCCGCACGTCGTGCCCGCGCACGTCGTGGAGCATCGCCTCCGAGAGCCCGGCGAGACCGAACTTCGAGGCGCAGTAGGCCGCTCCCCCGGCGAAGCCGCGCCGCCCCGCCGTCGAGGCGATGTTCACGATGTGCCCGCGGCGGCGGTTCTTCATCCCGGGGAGGACCGCGCGCGCCATCAGGAACGGGCCCCTCAGGTTCACGGCGATCGTGTGGTCGAAGACGAGGGCGTCGAGCTTGTCGACGGGTCCGTGGGCGTAGACGCCCGCGTTGTTGACGAGGATGTCGATCGGTCCGAGCTTCTGCTCCGCGAAGGCGACACAGCGCGACACGCTCCCCTCGTCGGAGACGTCCCCGGGCAGGACGACGCACCTCGTTCCGAGGGGACCGATCTCCTTCTCGACCGCCTGAAGGTGGCCGGCGGACAGGCCCATGAGACCGACGTGGGCTCCTTCCCGGGCGAGGGCGACGGCGATGGCGTGCCCGATGCCGCGGCCGGCTCCGGTCACGAGGGCGATGGAATCCCTGAGCTCCATGGCAGTCCTCCGCACGCAATCTTATCCGGGTGTCGCCGCACCGGCGGCGCCGGGCGTTGATCCCGGCGGCGTCCTGCGAGATGCTGACCGGAATGGTGCGGCGATCGAGCGCCCTGTCCGTCGTGGTCGTCGCGGCCCTTCTCGCCGGTTTCGGGGCGAGCGGGCAGACGCCCGAGGTCCTTCGGGTCGAACGGCTCCCGGCGAGCCTCGCCGGGACCTGGGAGTTTGCGCTCGCCGATCCCCCGGGAGGCGTCGCGGAGCTCGACGCTCTCACCTTCCGGCCGCTGAACGTTCCCGGAACGTGGCAGAAGTCCGGCGTTCCGGGGCACGGTACGGGCTGGTACCGCGTCACGTTCGACCTCGACCCCTCGCTGGTGAATGCGCCCCTCGCCTTCGTCTGCCCGCAGATCAGGGACGTTGACGAGGTCTTCCTGGACGGACTGCCGGTCGGGAGGACGGGGGAATTCCCCCCGGAGTACGACAAGGGAACGGTCGTCGAGCGGATCTACGAGCTCCCCCCGTCGAGGACCGCGGTCCCCGGGCGGCACACGCTCGCCGTGAAGGTCTACAACGCCGGACCGAGGGCGGGAGGTATCACGGCGGCTCCGCGGATCGACTCCGTCTCGTCCGCGTTCCAGGGCCGGGCGATGCGCGAGGCGCCGCGGGCCCTCCTCGCCGCCGCCTTCGGCGCGCTGGGGCTCTTCTCCCTCTTCTTCTACCTGCGCGACCGCGGCCAGACCGACTTCCTCTACTTCTTCCTCTCGACGACCGGAACGGCGGTCTTCATCGTCTCGTGGCTCTCGATCTGGGTCGTCTCGGGGCTGCCGCTGTCGTTTCTCTTCCGCGTGGGGCACGCCGGGATGTTCGCGGTCCCGGCCTCGACGCTCCTCCTCTTCCTGAGGTTCTTCGAGAGGCCGCTGACGAAGGCCCACCGGCTTCTCCTCGTCGCGCAGGGAGCGGGAGGCGCCGCGTGTCTCCTCTGGCCCCGCGCCGACGACCTCTACTACCTGCTCCCCGCGGGCTTCGTCCTCGGGGCCGCGGCCGCCGCCGACGTCACCTTCAACCTGGCCGTCGCGGCGCGCAGGCGTGTCCCCCAGGCGCGCCTGCTCCTCGGCGGCACCCTCCTGACGGTGGCCGCGGCGGCGTTCGACGGGGCGGGCGTCCTCGGCCTGGGCATCGGCGCGTCCGTCGATTTCGCGCTCGCCGGGCCGGCGTTCTTCGTCCTGATGAGCTGCTTCCTCGCGGCGATCGCCGAACGGCTCGCGCGGCTCCGCCTGGCCGCGTCGACCGACCCCCTGACGGGCCTGGCGAACAGGGCGGTCCTCTTCGACCGCCTCACCCTGGAGATCGCGCGGGCGCGGCGCCACTCGCATCCCGTTGCCCTCGGGATCCTGGACCTCGACGGGTTCAAGGATTTCAACGACTGCCACGGGCACGTCGCCGGCGACAGGCTCCTCGTGTCCGTGGCGAGGTCCCTGACGGACTCGATCCGCGACACCGACCTGGCGGCCCGTTTCGGGGGGGACGAGTTCGTCGTCCTCCTCCCCGAGGCCGACGCGACGAAGGCCGTCGCCTGCCTCGAGCGGATCCGGACCTCCATCTCGAGGGCGCGCGTCGCGGGTACGGGCGACGGCGCCACGGCCTCCGCGGGCGTCGCCGTCTTCGACCCTGCCGTGAGAGCCTCCGTGTCCGTCTCCGCGTGGCTCAGGCAGGCCGACGCCGCCCTCTACGCCGCGAAGGCGGCCGGGCGGGACCGCGTCCTCGTCGCGCACGGCGCTCCTCCCGGTGGTTCCACGACCGGAAACTCCGGAAGCCACGAGCAGGGCGTCCGGCGCGTACCGGGGTCCCCTCTCTGAGGACCGGGCGGGCAATGCCGCGCGAGGAAGAGCCGCGACCGGCGACGGGAGAGGGGGGAGGCGGGCGCTCGCGCCTCCTCTTCCATGACGACGCGGTCCTCGCGCTCGACAAGCCGGCCGGCGTCTCGATGGCGACCTCCGGCAGGCCGGGGAAGTCGGAGGCCGAGGTCCTCGCCCGACTCCTCCACGCCTGCGGCCTCGCCCGCCCCCCGTCGCTCCCGCTCCTCGTCCACCGCCTCGACGAGGGGACCTCCGGCGTCGTCCTCCTCGCGCGCGACGCCGCGGCCCACCGGCTCCTCTCGAGGGCGTTCCAGGAGCGCGAGGCCCGAAAAACGTACCGGGCCCTCGTCTGGGGGCACCCGGTCCCCGCACGGGGCTTCTCCGACGCCCCTCTCGCGCGCGACCCGAAGGACGGGCGGAAGATGGCGGTCCGCGAAGGGGGGAAGCCCGCGGTCACCCGCTGGGTGACGCTTCGGCGCTACCCGTCTGTCGCCGACCTCGAGCTGGCGCCCGAGACGGGGCGGACGCACCAGATCCGGGTCCACCTCGCGGCGAAGGGGCATCCCATCGTCGGCGACGACTTCTACGGGGGCGGCACGCGCTGGCGCGGCGTCAGGGACCCCACGCTGCGCTCGGCGCTCGCGGCGGCCGCGCACCCGATGCTCCACGCGGCCCGGGTCGTCGTCCCGGCCCTCGGCGTCGACGTGGCGGCGCCTCTTCCGGGAGACTACGCGGCGCTCCTGGCCGCGCTCGGGGCCTGAAGCCGGCCGGGCTCGTCGGCGGACGCCTCCCGCGAGGCCCGGAAAAACGCTCGCGGCGGCCAGCAGGAGAACCGCCGCGAGCGCGAGCCGGGAGGAGTCGTCCCGTTTCTTGCCCCGCCAGTTCTACGGGAGAGGAGCCCGAATCGTTGCGCCCGTCCGGTAGGATCGTGGGGATGAGAACCCGCGCCGCAGGAATCCTCCTCCACCCGACGTCCTTCCCGGGCCGCTACGGGGCCGGCGATCTCGGACCGGAGTGCGACGCCTTCCTCGACTGGGCGGCCTCGGCCGGTCAGACGGTCTGGCAGGTCCTCCCGCTCGGGCCGACGGGTTTCGGGAACTCGCCCTACGGCACGCTCTCGGCTTTCGCCGGCAACCCGATGCTCCTCTCGCCGGACCTCCTCGTGGCGGAGGGCCTGCTGCCGGGGCGGTCCCTGACGAACGTTCCCGGCTTTCCGGATCACCACGTCGACTTCGAGCGGGTCATCGCCTTCAAGGAGGGGCTCCTTCACGAGGCGTGGCGGCACTTCCGGACCGACGGTCCGGCTCACCTGCGGGCCGAGATCCAGGGGTTCGGCGAGGCGCCGGCGCAGAGGTACTGGCTCGCCGACTGGGCCCTCTTCATGGCGCTGAAGGGGCGGTACGGGGGCGCCGCGTTCCGGGAGTGGCCCGCGGCCGTCCGGCACCGCAACCCGGCCGCGCTCGCGCGCGCCGAGCGCGAGCTGGCCGACGAGATCGCCTGGCACGTCTTCCTCCAGTTCCTCTTCTTCCGCCAGTGGGACCGGGTGAAGGA
>CALMDF010000011.1 GCA_937864895.1 uncultured Holophagales bacterium
CGAGCCACTCGTAGTTGTCGACGAGGGACCAGTGGAGGTACCCGTGGACGGGGAGCCCTTCCTCCTCCGCCTCCCCGAGGACGGCGACGTGGTCCTCGAGAAACGCGGAACGCTTCGCGTCTCCGGCGTCGGCGACGCCGTTCTCGGTGACGACGAGGGGCTTGCCGACCGAGGCGGCTTCGCGGAGAAGGGGCAGGAGCCCCTCGGGGAACACTTCCCAGCCGTTGCCCGTGAGCCCGCGGCCATGGGGGTCCCGATAGGCGAACGACCCGACCCGCCCGCCTTCCCCGAGGAACCGCAGGTGGAGGCGTGAGTAGTAGTTCACATCGAGGAAGTCGAGGGAGGCTGGGAGGCCGGGCCATTCGGGCGCGAAGCCCATTACGTTGTGCCCGACGCCGATCGCCGCGCCGGGGACGATGACGAAGGGCTCGTTGAGGATCGTCCAGCACCGGGCTCGCGGGCCGAGGGCGTCGAGCTTCGCAACGAGCCGGGCATAGCGCCCCAGGGCGGCCGGCGAGCGGGAAGGGCAGGGGCGGGGTCAGGGGGATGGGAACTCCACGACGAGGACGTTCAGCGGACCGTCCCGGCGATAGGTCATCGAGCCCGAAAGGCCCCGGACGAGCAGGAGGCCCCTCCCCCCGGGCTCCGCGTCGAGAGTCAGCTCGGGCGGAGGGGGCGCGGCGGTCGGGTCGAAAGGACGGCCGGAGTCCCGGATCTCGAGCCGCACCCCCCCCGGCCCCAGCTCGACCGCGAAGGACACCTCCCCCGGAAGGCCCTCGGGGAACCCGTATTTCGAGACGTTCGAGAGGAGCTCCTCGGCGGCGACCTCGACGGCGTTTCGCGTCCTCGGCTCGAGGGCGCGCTCCGAGAGGAACGCCTGGAGCTCCTCCAGCGTGCCGAGAACCTCATCCCTTCGGGCGGTCGTGCGCTTCTGGAAGCTCTCCACGGTCGCAGGCCCTCCCGGCCGGACTCTACGGAACCGCGGCGGCCCGCAGCGCCTCTTCCTCGGTCGCCAGGAGACCGGCCACCTGATCGACGCCCGCCATCCGCAGGACCTCGTCGATGTGCGGCGTCGCCCCGAACAGACTCATTCGGGACCCGTGCTGGGCGAGGTTGCGGGCCGCGGCGACGAACATCCCTATGGCGAGCGACCCGACGAAGGTCACGCCACGGAGATCGACGACGACCGGCTTCGCGGTCTTCGAGGCCTTCACCGTGAATGCGAGCTCGATCTCCTCGACGCCTTTCAGGTCGAGCCGCCCCTCCAGGCGAATCCAGACGACCGTGTCACCCCGTTCCAGGACCTCCATCCTCATCGGAGCCTCCTCCTCCCATTCTGAGATTTCCGTGTGAAGACCATGTGTGGCCGCCCCGGGCCGAGGGGCTGTCCGCGGGGAGGCCGGCGAGGGGCCCGGGCCGGCAAGCCCGATTGACCCGTCGCCTGCCGGCGCGTTACATTTCGACTGGCGACGAAATGTCAACCGATTCGATCACCGCCCTCGCCAGCCGGATGCAGGCGCTTTCGAACACCACACGGCTCCGGGTCCTCCTGGTCCTCCGGGGGGGCACCCTCTCCGTGTGCCAGATCGCCGCCGCCCTCGACGTCCCGGCCGCCACGGTCTCGAGCCACCTCGTGGAGCTGAGGCGAGGCGGAATCGTCAGCCAGACGAGGAAGGGCCGATTCGTCTGGTACGCCCTCCGGCACCACGACGACGTCGTCCCGTGGCTGCGGCTCGTGGCACGGCAGTCGGCCGAGGACCCCCAGGTGAGAGAAGACCTCGAACGGACCGCCAGGATCCGTTCCGTCCCGCCCGAGATGCTCGTGGCATCCATCGAGTGCGACGCGGGCATCGTCCCGGTCGCGCCCCGGCGCCGCGCCTCGACGCGCGGCGCGGCCTGACCGGGAGGCCCGCGGGCTCCGGCCTCCTCCTCGCCAGCGCCGCCTGCTGGACGAACACGCATCAAGAAACTATGATTCGTGTTCAGACGAACCGAGGCCGGGCACTCCCCCCCGCCCGTCCCGAAGGAAGGAAGCCCCCATGGACGCCAACCCTGTCAGGAAGATCGAGGTCCTCGGCCCCGGCTGCACCCGCTGCAAGGAGACGTTCCGCGTCGTGGAACACGTCGTCGAGACCGGGAAGCTCCCGTTCACCGTCGAGAAGGTCGAGTCGATGGACCGGATGATCGAGCTCGGCCTCCTCGCCACGCCCGGAGTCGCCGTAGACGGCAAGGTCGTCTTTTCCGGCCGGATCCCGAAGGCCGAGGAGCTTCGAGCCGTCCTGGCGGCTCTCTGATGACCCGTCCCTCCGGAGGGCCCTGGTGAAGGAGAGGACGAAGCTCTTCCTCGTCGCGGCGGTCTTCCTCGGCGCCTACTTCCTGCCGATCGAGAGCGCTCGCGTCCAGCGGGCCCTGCCCGAGGGCTTCGTCCTGCTCCGCGACTACGCCCGCGAGCACGTCCTCCTCTGCCTCGTCCCGGCCTTCTTCATCGCCGGGGCCATCGGCCAGTTCGTCAGCCAGGGTGCCGTCATGAAGTACCTCGGCTCGACGGCGAAGCGTCCGGTCGCCTACGGCGTCGCGTCCGTCTCCGGCGGGATCCTCGCCGTCTGCTCCTGCACCGTCCTCCCCCTCTTCGGGAGCATCTACCGGCGGGGAGCGGGCCTCGGCCCGGCCTCGGCGTTCCTCTACTCAGGGCCCGCCATCAACATCCTCGCGATGATCCTGACGGCACGCATTCTGGGCCTCGAGCTGGGCGTCGCCCGCATCGTCGGCGCCGTCGTCTTCGCCGTCGTCATCGGCCTCCTCATGGCGGCGATCTTCCGCAGGCAAGAGGCAGCGCGGGCGACGACCGGCCCCGACCCGTTCGCGGCGGCGGGCGCCACGGCGAGCGGGCGGACCCGTGCCGGCTGGCAGGACGCCGCCTTCCTCGGCTCGATGGTCGCTTTCCTCGTCTTCGCGAACTGGGGCGCCCCGAACCGCGAGGTCGGCTTTTTCGCCGCGGTTTGGGCGATCCACTGGGTCCTCGCCGGGGCCGCTCTCCTCCTGACCTTCGGGATGATGTGGCGGTGGTACGACCGGGACGAGCTGCACGCATGGGTCCTCGGCTCCTGGGAGTTCGCCAAGCAGATCCTTCCCCTCCTCCTCGGCGGCGTCCTCGTCGCCGGCTGGCTCATGGGGCGTCCCGGCCACGACTCCGGCCTGATGCCGGACGCGTGGGTCGTCGGGGCCGTGGGAGGCAACTCGCTCGCCGCCAACTTCCTCGCTTCGGTCGCCGGCGCGCTGATGTACTTCGCGACCCTCACCGAGATCCCGATCCTCCAGGGGCTCCTCGGCTCCGGCATGGGCAAGGGGCCCGCGCTCGCCCTCCTCCTCGCGGGCCCCGCGCTCTCGCTGCCGAGCATGATCGTGATCCGTTCCTACCTGGGGACGAAGAAGACGCTCGTCTACGTCGGCCTCGTCGTCGTCATGTCCACGGTCACGGGAACCGTCTTCGGAGCGTTCGCGTCATGAGAATCGAGAAGAGACGCCTCGTCACCGGAGCCCTCCTCGCGTTCGTCGCCGTCACGGGCGTCACCCTCGCCGTGAAGGAGACGCGCCACGCACGCGCCGTCGCGACCTTCGAGGCCGCGCGCGCCCCCGGGCCGGAGACGCCGGCACCCGTCGATGCCGCCGGCACGGTCTTCGTCACCTACTTCCACACGACGGCGCGCTGCGCGTCGTGCCTGAAGATCGAGGAGTTGACGAACGCGACGATGACGATGCGCTTCGCCGGCCCGATCGCAGAGAAGCGGGTCGTCTGGCGTTCCGTGAACCTGGACGAGCCCGCGAACAACCACTACCTCAAGGACTACGGTCTCTACACGAAGTCGGTCGTCGTCTCCGTCGTGAAGTACGGCCGGGAGGTGCGCTGGAAGAACCTCGAGGAGGTCTGGAACCTCCTCGGCGACCAGACCGCCTTCCAGGGCTACGTCGAGCGGGAGGTCCAGGCCTTCCTGGACGAGGCGTGACCCCCGACTTCGCCGCCGCAACGGCGACGGCTCTCTGGCTCGGTGTCCTGACATCGATCAGCCCCTGCCCCCTCGCGACGAACGTCGCCGCCATCTCGTACATCGGGAGGCGAGTCGACCGCCCGCGACTCGTCCTCCTGTCGGCGCTCACCTACTCTCTCGGCCGGGCCATCGCCTCCGCCGCCGTCAGCGCCGTCGTCGTCCTCGGACTCCTGTCGGTCCCCGGTCTTTCGCAGTTCCTCCAGCGCTACCTGAACAAGGTCCTCGGGCCGCTGCTCGTCCTCGTCGGGATGTACCTCCTCGACCTCCTCAGGACGGGCGTCTCGACGACGGCCGGAAGCGACGAGCTGAGGAAGAAGGCGGCCGAGGGAGGCGCGTTCGGCGCGATGGTCCTCGGCGCCCTCTTCGCCCTCTCGTTCTGTCCCGTCTCCGCCGCCCTTTTCTTCGGAAGCCTGGTGCCGCTCTCGCTGCAACACGGTTCGAAGGTCGTCCTGCCGGCCGTCTACGGGCTCGGGACGGCCCTGCCCGTCGTCCTCCTCGCCCTCGTCGCCACCGGCGGGGCGAAGACGCTTTCGGCCGCGATGAGAAGGGTCGGGACACTCGGGGGGTGGGCGAGGAGGATCACCGGCCTCGTCTTCGTCGCCGTCGGGATCTACCTCTCGGTGCGGTTCGTCTTTCTCGGCTGAGCGCTGTCCCCCCTTCGCCCGTTCCCGCCCTGACGCTTGCAGGCCGGGGACGAAGTTCCTATGCTGGGGTCGTCCGGGGGTCTCATGCGCCTCTCGGTTGGCCGCCCAGGTTCCTTCCGAGGCCCGTCGCCCCGACACCGGTCCGCGAGCGAGACGAGCGAGCGTGATCGGGCCGGGACACCTTCGCGAGGTGTTCCATGTTCGAGACAGGTCTGCTGGCGGTCTCGGCGATCGCCTTCCTCGTCGTCTTCGCCGTCCTGACGGTTCTGGCCGTCACCATCCGCATCGTGGAGGGGCTCTTCCCGGCCCCGGCGGAGGGTGACGACGCCCCCCTGGTCGCGGCGGTCGCCGCGGCGGCAGCCGCGGCCTACCCCGCCCACCAGGTGAAACGGCTCGTGGAGGAACCATGATCTCCGTCCAGTCGAAGAAGAAGGTCCGGGTCATGTTCACGCCTTTCCGGGACGGGCTCCAGAGCAGCTTCGGCGGAAAGGTCCGGCTCCGCGACGTGCTCCCGGCCATGGAGTTCGCGGCGCAGAAGGCCGGAATTCGCCACTTCGAGTTCGGAGGCGGCGCCCGGTTCCAGGCTCCCTACATGTACGTCGGCGAGGACCCGTTCCAGTGCCAGGACGAGATGCGTCGGGCCGTGGGGCCCGGCGTGGACCTTCAGATCCTGACGCGTTCCGTCTCGGGAGTGACCCTCACCACCCAGAGGGTCTCGACGCTCCGGCTCCAGGCCCAGCTCATGAAGAAGCACGGCGCCACCTGGAACCGGAACTTCGACTACATGAACGACGTGGAGAACCTGGCCCGCACCGGGCAGCCCATCGTGGACGCGGGGCTCCACCACCAGGTCAGCGTCGCCATGATGGGGCTCCCCTTCCCCTCCGAGACGGTCCACACTCCAGCGTTCTACGTGGACGTGATCCGCAGGCTGATGGACTCGGGCGTCCGCTTCGACTCGGTCTGCATGAAGGACGCCTCCGGCACGACCGACCCGCGCACCTGCTACGAGACGGCCCGCGGCCTGAAGGCGATCCTCCCGCCGGAGATGCCCCTCTGGCAGCACACGCACGACACCGCCTCCCTCGCGGTGGCGCAGTACACCGCGGGTCTCGAGGGGGGCGTGGACGGGATCGACCTCTCTGTGAGGCCCATGGCCTCCGGCACGGTGCAGCCCGACGTCCGTTCCATGCACCACGCCCTCAAGGGCACCGGGTTCGAGCTCGACCTCGACGCCGGGCGGATGACCGAGATCGAGAGCCTCCTTCTCGAGGGGCTGAAGGAATACGACTTCGACCCGACGACGACGACGGCGGACGCCCGCGTGATCAGCTTCCCCATGCCGGGCGGGGCGATCGGGCCGAACGTCCACATGATGAAGGAGGCCGGGATCCTCGAAAGGTACTCCGAGGTCCTCGCCGAGTTCCCCGTCGTGGTCGAGGCCGGGGGCGCCTGGACCTCCGTCACGCCGGGGAGCCAGCAGTACTGGCTCCAGGCCTTCGACAACGTCCTCTTCGGGCGCTGGAAGAAGATCGACCCCGGGTACGGGCGGGCCGTCCTCGGCTACTTCGGCCGGCCTCCGCTGCCGCCGGACCCCGAGGTCCTGCGGACCGCGTCGGAGCAGCTCCGGCTCCCCCCGTTCGAAGGGGACCCGCTCGAGGCCGCGGAGGACAGCCTCGCGGCGGCCGAGAAGAAGCTCCGCGAGCTCGGGCTGCCCGTCACCGACGAGAACAGGTTCCTCGTGGCCTCGGCCTACGTCGCCGGGAAGGACCTGGACCTCAATGAAGGGCTGCGGCTCCTGACCGGCAAGGCCCGGATCGTCCTTCCGTTCAGGAAGAAGGAGGTCCCGGCCACCCCCGCGCCGGCGCCCGCTCCGCGCGGACCGGTCCGGACGAGCTGCGTCGTCGAGGAGAACGGCCGGGCCCGGACGTTTCAGATCACGCTCGGGCCCCTCGTCGCCGAGGCCGGGGCGACGCCCGCCGTTCCGGCCGGACCCGCACGGCCGGTCGACGGCGGCCAGGTCGTTCCGGTCTACTCCCCGTTCCAGGGCAAGGTCGAGCTCGTCGAGATGAGGGTCCATGCTGGCGACGCCGTCAGGAAGGGCGACGTCGTCGCGGCCGTCGAGGCGATGAAGGCCAAGTACGACGTCTGCGCCCCTGCCGACGGGCAGGTCCTCAGGATCGACGCCCGGGTCGGCTCCGACGTGCAGGCCGGCCAGCCGATCCTCTCGATCTCCCGATAGGCGCGGGACCGCGATGCGCATCCTGCAGAGCCTGATCGCCTCCTCCGGCTTCGCCGGTCTCACCTGGCAGAACGTCGTGATGTTCGCCGTCGCCGGGACCCTCATCTACCTCGCGGTCCGGCACAGGTTCGAGCCCCTCCTTTTGGTCCCGA
>CALMDF010000012.1 GCA_937864895.1 uncultured Holophagales bacterium
GAGGCGAACCTCGCCCTCGGCCTCCCCGTGGACCCCGGCCCGGCACTCATCCTCGGGCCGCTCGCGCTCGCCCTCCTCGCCGCCGCGTTCCTGACGCGCGGGGCGAAGGCGCGCATCCCGGCGGCGGGTCCGATCGTCGCGGGGGTCCTCCTCCTCCTTCCCCTCCTCCTCTACAGCGGCTCGGCGCTCCTGCCGGACCGCACGGCGCTCCTCTTCCTCCCCTTCGTCGCGCTCGTCCTCGCCGAGGCGTCCCGCGTCCTTCACGCCGTGGCCGGCCCGGCGGCGGCCGCGGTCCTCGCGGCGTCGATCCCGGGCTGGCTTCGCCCGACACCGGCCTCGCAGCTCGCCGAGACGCTCGCGCCCGGGGTGAGGGCCGGGTCGCGCGTCGTCGCCGCCGCACTCTGGGGCCCGGAGCTCGACTACCGGCTCTCGAGAGAGGGCCTCGCCGGGCGGGTGACCCTCTTCCCGTCGGACGTCGCCCGCCACCCCGGCTGGTACCTCGAGGCGGAGATTCCGGGGGAGCGGCTCGAGAGGGAGGCCGCGGGCGCGCTCCGCTCGAGCGGCCCGAGGACCTTCGTCGTCTTCAGCCGGGGAACGCGCGCCGGGCTCGCCCTCGAGGCGGAGCTGGTCTCGCTGAAGGGGACCCGCGTCGCGGACGCCGGCGTCTTCGAGGTGTGGACCGTCGCCTGCTGCCTTCCGCCGGAGCGGGAAGCGAAGGAGACGCGGTGAAGGCCCGGGCGAGGCCGCTCCTCGAGATCGCCGCCGCTCTCCTCCTCGCGCTCTGCGCGGTCCTCCTCGTCCTCGACCACCAGCGGGACGACGCCGCCACGATGGACGAGCCCTACCACGTCTTCGCCGGGGCCGAGTACGCGGTCGACGGCACGTACTGGCTGAACCTCGAGCACCCGCCGCTCCTCAAGCTCCTCGCCGGCGCGTCCCTCGCGTCGGCGGGCGGGGTCTCCCCCTCGGGGGGCCGCGTCGCGGCGTCCTCCCCGCACCCGCGCTTCCTCCCGTGGCTCTACGCGAACCGGCTCGGCGCTCACGAGGTCGTCGCGGCGGCCCGGCGGCCCTTCCCGTGGTTCCTCGGTCTCCTCGTCGTCGTGACGTGGCTCGCGGGGCGGTCCTTCTTCGGCCCCGTCGCCGGGCTCCTCGCGGCAGCGGTCGTGGCCTTCGACCCGACGGGGATCGCGCACGCGGGGGTCGTCCACACGGACGTCGGCGCAGCGCTCGCGATGACGGCCACGGTCGCGCTCGCCGCCGCGGCGGCGGGGGGGCGCGAACGCCTCTGGCCGGCGGCCGGGCTCGCCCTCGGCCTCGCCCTCGCGACGAAGTTCACGGCGGTCGTCCTGGCGCCGGTGGTCGTCGTCCTCCCGCTCCTCCACGCCGCGCTGGAGCGCCCGCCGGGAACGGGACGCGCGCTTCTCCGCGCCCTCGCGGGGGCGGCGGCGGCCGTCGCGATCGCCGTCGCGGTCCTCGCGGGCGTCTATTCCGTCGCGATGAGGAAGATGCCCCCGGCCCTCGCCGAGCGCGCGGCCTCGGGTTTCCTCGCCTCTCGCGGAGTGTCGAGGGAGGCGATCGAGCGCGTCGCGGGCGTCTCCCGGCTCTCTCCCCCCCTTGGCCACTACGCCGCCGGCGTCGCGGGGGTCGTCCTCTTCAGCGAGACGGGGCGCGGCCTGAACTACTTCCGCGGCGAGGTCTCCGAGGCGCCGTTCCCTCTCTACTTCCCGGCGGCGTACGTCCTCAAGTCGACGCCCGCGTTCCTCCTCCTCGTGGCGGGGGCGCTCGCGCTCGGCGGCCGCCGGCTCCTCGAGTACCGCGCGCTCGCGTTCCTCTTCCCCGCGGCGCTCCTCTTCGCCGCGGCCGCGCGGTCGCACTTCAACATCGGCGTCCGCCACCTCCTCCCCGTAACTCCCCTCCTCGCCGTCGCGGCGGCGGGGATCCTCGCGGCACGCCTGCGGCCGGCCCCCTTCCGCGCGGCGGCGGCCGCCCTGGCCTCGGCCGCCCTCGTCTCCTCGCTCCTCGCCCGCCCGCTCCCGTTCTCGTACTTCAACGTCCTCGCCGGCGGGCGCGGCCCGTTCTGGCTCTCCGACTCGAACGTGGACTGGGGGCAGGACGCGATCCGGCTCGCGCGGCGCCTCTCCCGGACCGGCGAGGCCGCCTCGACGACCGTCGCCGCCTTCGGCGGGATCGCCTTCGACCACTACCTTCCGGGCGCGAAGACGCTCGACGTCTCGCGCCCCGACGCGCCGGGCCGGTACGCGGTGTCGGATTTCATGGCGGCGCTCGGGCCCTGGTGGCTCGCCGCCAGCGGCGACGGCGAGGGGGCCGCGGCCCTCGCGAAGCTCCTCGGGGCCCTCGGGGAGCGGGGGAGCCGGGTGGGGCGGGTGGCGGGCTCGATCACGCTCTGGCGGCTTCCCGAACAGGCCGGATCCCGGGCCCCGGAACTAGAATCGCCCGTTCGAATGGAGCCGGCCATCGGTAACTCGAGACAGGAGGCGCCCGTCCTTCCCCCTTCCGGCGGCGGCCGGCGTCCGTGAGGGCGCTTCTCGTCGTCCCGCGGCTGCCGGGGACCGGGTTCACGGGGGATCGCGTCCGGACGGAGCTTCACCTCGAGGCCCTCGCGACGCTCGGCGCGGAGGTGACGCTCGTCGGGGGCGTGCCGGCCGGAGCGCCGGTTCCCGCCGTCGCCGGCGCGAAGGAGGTGCGGGGCGTCCCGTTCCGCGCGGCCTCCCTGCCGTTTTCGCTGGCGCGGGCCGCGGCGCGGGGCTGGCCCCTGCAGTCGGCGCTCGTCGACGGCTCCTGGGAGGCGGCTCTCGCCGGGACGGGAGAGTTCGACCTCTCGATCGTCCTCCTGGCACGCCTCACCCCGCGCGTGGCGCCGCTCCTTCCCGAAGCGCCGCTCGTCGTCGACTACGTCGACGCCCTCGCGGAAGCCGCGCGGCAGAACGCGACTCGCGACCCGGCCCTGTGGCGCCGCCTCTACTGGCGGGTGGAGGCCGGGCGGCTCGAGCGGGCCGAGGGCGAGGCGGCGCGCCGCGCGCGGTTCCTCCTCGCCACGACGCGGTTCGACGCGGAGGCGCTTCCCGCGGGGACGGTCGCGATCGCGATCGGAGCGCACGTGGGGCCTCCTCCGCCGAGGGAGCGCGACCCGCTCGTCGTCTTCACGGGAAGGCTGGGCTACCGCCCTAATGCCGTCGCCGCCGAGCTCCTCCTGCGCGAGATCTGGCCCCCGGTGCGCGCGAGCGTGCCCCGCGCGGAGCTCGTCGTCGGCGGGGCCGACGCGCCGCCGGCGCTCCGGCGTCTCGCCGCCGCGACCCTGGGGGCGAGGCTCCTGAGCCCGGTGCCCGACATGCGCGCCCTCCTCGCGACGGCGCGCGTCGCAGCCGTCCCGGTCGACATGGGGACCGGGACGCCGATCAAGGTGTACGAGGCCCTCGAGGCGGGCTGTGCCGTCGTCGCCACACCGGCCGCCGCCTCCCGCGCCGTCCTCGACGGCAGGGCCGCGCCGCTGCGCACCGCCTCGGGCCCCACCGCCTTCGCGCGGGAGGTCGCCTCGCTCCTCGCCGACGAGGGCTCGGCGGCGGCTCTCGGAGAGGCGGGGAGGGCGTTCGTCGTCGCGCACGCCGACCGGCACGTCCTCGCCCTTCGCCTCGCGTCGCTCCTCCTCTCCGCCGCGGAGGGGGCGTGAGGCACGGGACCCCGGGACGCCGGGCCCTCCTGGCGGCGGGAGACGCCCTCGCGGCGGTCGCGGCGTTCGTCGCGGTCGTCTGGTTCCGGCGCCTCGTCCCGGTCCCCTTCACGGAGGGCGTCCTCCCCGAGGGGAAGGTGTCCCTCGAACCGTGGCCCTGGCTCGCCGTCGTCGCGCTCTCGGTCCTCGTGGCGCAGGCCTTCGCCGGGACCTGGTCGGAGCCTCTCGCCACGCTCCGGGAGAGGGGCGGGCTCCTCGTCGCCTCGGTCCTCTCGGCGCTCCTGCTCGTCGTCGGCTTCTTCGCGCTGAGCCGCGCCCTGCCGAGGACCGTCGCGATCCTCTTCGTCCCGGTCTCGTGGGCCCTGCAGGTGCTCTTCCGTTCCGCCGTGGAGCGTTTCCTGCCGCCGGGCTCGCGGGAGGTTCTCGTCCTCGGCGACGGCGAGGACGCGCGCCGCGCCGCGGCGGCGCTCGAGGCGGGGGAGGTGCCCGGCCACCGGCTTCTCGCGTGGGAGAAGGACGTGGCGGAGGCGATCGCGGGCGGGGGGGAGGCCCTCCCCGTGCGCGGCGCGACCGACGTCATCCTCGCCTCCGGGAGCCCGCGGGAGAGGGAGGCCTTCGCGGCCCTCGTCGAGCGGAGCGCGGCCTCGGGGTTCGAGCTCTGGCTCCTGCCGGGCCTCGCCGACGTCGTCTCGTCGCACGTCGCGACGCGCAGCCTTGGCGACCTGCCGCTGACGCCGGTGGAGGCGCGGGGCGCCTCGCTCCCCGCGTTCGCCCTGCGTCGCGTCGTGGACCTCGTGGTCGGCGTCCCGCTCGCGCTGCTGGCCGTCCTCCCGGTCGGCGTCGCCTCCCTGCTCGTCGTCGTCGAGACCCCGGGGCCGGCCTTCATCCGGCAGCGACGCGTCGGCCGGGGCGGGCGGGAGTTCGACATCTGGAAGATCAGGACGATGCGTCACGACGCCGAGAGGGAGAGCGGGCCGGTCCTGGCGACGCCGGGAGACGAGCGCGTCACCCGCGTTGGCCGGTTCCTCCGGCGGAGCCGCCTGGACGAGCTGCCGCAGCTCGTCCAGGTCCTCTCGGGCGCGATGAGCCTCGTGGGCCCGCGTCCCGAGCGCCCCGAGCTCGTGGCGAGGTACGTCGCCGAGGAGCCGCTCTACCGGCTCCGGCACCTCGTCAAGCCGGGGCTCACGGGCCTCGCGCAGGTCATGGGGGCCTACGCGACGAAGCCCGACGTGAAGCTCCGCTACGACCTCGGGTACCTCTTCCACTGGAGCCCGGTCCTCGACCTCTTCGTCCTCGCCCGGACGGTCACGACGGTCCTCCGCGTCAGCGGGGTCTGACGCGCTCGGGCAGGGGAGGCGGGGCGCCGCCCGCGGCGAGCGCCGCCTCGAGGCGCCGCGTCTCGGCGACGACGCCGTCGGGGTCGCCCGCGGAGGGGATCTCCCGCAAGAGGCGGGGGAGGACCCAGACGGCGCGCACGAAGAAGGGCCGGGCGGCCTCCGCGTTGCCGCGGGCCGTCTCGAGGCGGCCGAGGTTCAGGAGCGTCTCGGCCCTCTCCTCGAGCGCGAGCGAGCGCTCCATGGCCGCGACGGCCCGGTCCAGCTCCCCGAGCGCGGCTCTCGCCGAGCCGAGCGCGAGAAGGGCGGGGGCGTGGCGCGGGCGGAGCGCGACGGCGCGCTCCGCCTCGACGAGGGCTTCGTCGAGGAGAGCGCGCCGGGAGGGTCCGCTGGCCGCGGAGGCGAGCTGGAGAGCCGTCTCCGCGTTCCCCTGGGCCTTCGCGGCGGCGAAACGCACGGCGGTCGCGCCGGCAAGGAAGAGGGCCAGGGCGGCGACGGCGGCTCGTTCCCCCCGGCCCGCCGGCGGGGCGAGGGTCCCCCCGGCCCGGGCGAGGGAGAGCCCGGCGAGGAGGGCGAAGGGGCCGGAGACCGGGACGATCTGGATCGGGAAGTTCGCGAGCGCGAGGACGAGGATCGCCACGACCGAGGAGGCGAGCACGTCGGCCGGAAGGAAACCGCCGCTCCCGCCTCCCTTCTCCCGGCGGGCCGCGCCGGCGAGGGCGCCGAGGAGGAGGGCGAAGGCCGCGGCGAGCGCGAGGGCCGTGGGGAGGCCCGCCTCGGCCGCGACGGTGAGAGGGTCGCAGTGGGCGTTGTAGAAGTGGGCGGAGGCGGAGCGGTGGACGAGGCGGCGGCCAACCCGCTCCTCCGCGGCGAGCCGCGCCCGGACGAAGTCGGAGGAGAACGCGCCGGGCCCGACGCCGAGGACGGGGTGGGCGCGGATCGTCTCGAACGCGGAGAGGAAGCCGATGTCGCGCTGCGTGGTGAGAGTCGCGAAGCTCCCCGAGGCGAGCTTGCCCGCGACGCGGTGGACGACGCCCGCGGCCGCGAGGAGGGCGACGAACAGGGCCCCCGCGACGAGGGCGGGAAGGAAGCGGCGGCGCAGGTCGAACGCCACGAGCGTCGCGGCACCGGCGGCGAAGGCCGCGAGCGGCGCGATCGTCCCGGCCGCGGCGAGCCCGAGGCCGCACGCGGCGAGGCCGAGGGCGGACGCGAGCCGGCTCCGCCCCTCGAGGAGGGCCGCGGCCGCGAGCAGGGCGGGAAGGACGAGGGCGGCGCCGACGTCGCCGGGATTCCCGATCAGGGCCGTCGCCCAGAAGCGGGGCTCCGGCGCCTCGACCGGGAGGCGGAAGAGCCCGGCGAAACGCTGGAGGGCCGCGAGGAGCCCCGTGGCCGCGCCGCACGCGACGAGGAGGCCGGGGACGCGGCGCGAGGCCGTCTCGCCCTCGCGCGTCGCTCCCCACGCGGCGAGCGCGAGCGCGGGCAGGAGAGGGAGCGCCCCGAAGGGGTCCCGACCGCGGAGGACACCGGCAGCGAAGGAGACCGCGAAGAAGGCGAGGGAGGCGACGAGCGCCCCCCGGACGAGCCGCGCGGAACGGGAGAGGAGCGGCGCCGGTCCCGAGGGCCTCGAGAAGGCGAGGCCGAGGAGGACGAGGACAGCGCCCGCCGCCTGCCCGGCGAGCTTCGTCTCCCTGGCGGCCTGGTTCGAGGCGAGCGAGAGGACGAAGAAGGGGAGCGCGAGCGCGAGGAGCGTCCCGACGGGCGCGAGGAGGTCGAGGACCCCGCCCGGTGCTTCGCGATTCGTACGCGCCATCCCGCCGAGGATAGCTTCGCGCGCCGGATCGCGCGGGGTTGGTAGAGTCGCGGGGTGCCGATCCTGAGGAGAGAGCCGGATTTCCTTCCGGAAAGCCTGTTCGAGCTTCCCCGGGACCGGTACCCGTGGTGGGTGGTCCACGTCCGGTCGAGGCAGGAGAAGCTCCTGGCCAGGGAGTGCCGTCGGAGAGCCGCCGGAAGGTGGCCGACTTCGCCCTTCCGGCAAGCACAGGCGGTCGAGCACGGGCGAA
>CALMDF010000013.1 GCA_937864895.1 uncultured Holophagales bacterium
CAGGCTGACGCCGACGAGAGGCGGATAGTCGCGCGCGAGCCGGGCGCGGAGCCCCTCCGTCCCTTCCCCCGGATCGGCGATGGCGTAGACGATCCCCATCTGCGCGACGAAGACCTCCTTCGCCGCGAACGCGCCGATCATCGCCGTGACCATCTTCCAGTCGAAACCGAGGGGAGCGAACGCCGGCTCGAGGAAGCGGCCGGCCCGGTCAGCCACGGAGAATTCCCGCTCTTCCGCCGCGCGTGCGCCGGCGACGTCGGCCGCCGAGACCGTTTCTCCGGCCGCGAGACGCTGGTCCACGCGGTACGACGACGGTTTCGGAAACGACGTCGCGGCCCAGAGGAGGATCGAGATCCCGAGGATCACCGTTCCCGCCTTTCGGAGGTAGAGGCCGGCGCGGTCGAGCATCTTGAGGAGGACGCTTCGGAGCGTCGGGACGCGGTACGGGGGAAGCTCCATGACGAAAGGCGCGTCCTCGCCCTTCAGAAGCGTCCTGCGGAGGAGGAGCGCGAGGAGGAGGGCGAGGCCGATCCCGAAGGCGTAGATCAGCCAGAGCGCCGGGGCGCGCCACGCGGGAGGGAAGAAGGCCGGGACGAGCAGCATCCAGATGGGGAGGCGGGCCCCGCACGACATGAGCGGAAGGACGAGCATGGTCGTCAGCCGGTCGCGCTCGTTCTCGAGCGTCCGGGTCGCGAGGATCCCGGGCACCGAGCAGCCGAAGCCGGTCACCATCGGCAGGAAGCTCTTGCCGTGCAGGCCGAACCGGTGCATCGCGCGGTCGGTCAGGAACGCAGCGCGGGCCATGTAGCCGGAGTCCTCGAGGAGGGCGAGGCCGAGGAAGAGGAGGAGGATGTTCGGGAGGAAGACGAGGACCCCTCCGACCCCGGCGACGACGCCGTCGACGAGGAGAGATCGGAGGAGAGACGCCGATTCCTCCGGCCAGAGCCCGGAGACGGCGCTGCCGAGAAGCCCGACGCCCGTCTCGATCCATCCCATCGGGGCCTCGCCGACGGTGAACGTGAGCCAGAAGATCGCGTAGAGGACGGCGCCGAAGATCGGCACGCCGAGGTACCGGTGGGCGATCACGTCGTCGAGCCTGTCCGAGAGGGCGCGGACGTCGATCCGCGGCGGGGGAGTCCGGGTCTCCCTCAGCAGGCCGTCGACGAAACCGAACGTCCGCTCCGCCACGAAGACCGCGACCGGCCTCGCCGTCTCGGCCTCGAGGCGCGTCCGCTGTCGCCGGGCCTCGGCGATCGCCTTCTCGCCCGAGGGTTCGGCACGGAGCCGGCCGGCCACGGCGTCGTCGTCCAGGAGGAGTCGCAGGGCGGTCCACTCGGGGCTGAGGCCGGGCCGCCCCGGCGGGAGGCGCCCCGCGATCGCCGCGAGCGCGCCGTCGAGCCGCTCGCCGAGCACGACACGGTGCCGTGCGAGCGGAGCCGCGGCCGCGTGGCGGACGGCCGTGAGCAACTCCGGAAGCCCGTGAGCCCGGTGGGCGACCGTCTCGACGACCGGGATGCCGAGGAGCTTCTCCATCATCGGCACGTCGAGCCTCTGGCCCGCCGCACGCGCCTCGTCGGCCATGTTCAGGCAGAGGACCGGGTTCGCGCCCGCGAGGAGGACCTGCGCGAGGAGGACGAGGTTCCGCTGCAGCTGCATGGAGTCGGCGACGACGACGACGACGTCGGGGCGGCTCGCGAGCTCCTCTTCGGCGACGCGCTCCTCGGGGGAGAACGCACTGAGGCCGTACGTCCCGGGAAGGTCGACGACGTCCGCCGGCTCTCCCTCGATCTCGAACGTCCCGGTCCGCATCTCGACGGTCACGCCGGGGTAGTTCGCGACGTGCTGCCGGGCGCCGGTGAGGGCGTTGAAGAGGGAGCTCTTCCCGCAGTTCGGGTTCCCGGCGAGGGCGACCCGCAGGCGCCGAGGCCTCGGCGCGGTCTCCAGGCCTGTTGCGAACGCTATCGACGTTAGACTCATCTAATACTCCGGCGAAAAAAGGGGAGCGAGCCTCGTCAGGAGGCGCGACGGACGAGGATGTTCGAAGCCTCAGCCCGCCGCAGGGCGAGCCTCGCGCCCTGGCAGCGGATCCAGAGCGGGTGTCCGCCGGGACCCGAGCGCTCCACGTCGACGGCGGTCTCCGGGAGGATTCCCATGTCGAGGAGACGCTGGCGCAGGGCGCCCGTGGCCGTGATCTGGGTGACGATGGCGCTCTGGCCGGGTTTCAGGCTGGCGATGCTCATCGAGGCCTCCTGTGGGTTCAGGCTGCAACGGGCGCACTCGGGGGAGGAGACGCCGCAGGGATGCTCGTCGCCGGGGCGGGCTCCCGCGGGGCACTGGCCGAAGGCCTTCACGACGGACGGGCAGGTCCCGAGGAACTCGAAGAACCGCACCATCCGGTCCATCGCCTCGTCGGTGAGGCTGTGCTCCATCGCGCACGCCTGCTCGCCCGCGGCGTGGGGCGACATCCCGAGCACCTCCTCGAAGAAGCGCGTCAGCAGGCGATGCCGGGTCAGGATCCGGCGAGCGGCTTCCTCGCCCTTCTTCGTCACGCCGATGTACTCCCGGCGAACGTAGTTGACGAGCTCCGCCTCGGAGAGCTTCCGGAGCGCGATGGAGACGGTGGCCGCCTTCACGCCCCGGGCCTTCGCGATGTCCTTGACCCGGGCGAAGCCGTGCTCCTGGACGAGGAGGTAGATCGTCTCGAGGTAGTCCTCGAGGGGCTCGCTCATCGGGGTCGGGGGGGCGTTCGGAGCGAGCATCATCGTTAGAGAAGACTAACAAATTTTCGGTCCGCGTCAAAGCCCTCTGGAGCCTCCGTTCTCGAGAACAGCCGGGAAGCCTCCCGCGGGGCCGGGACGGACCGGAGCCCGTGCGGTTCCGTAGTAAGATTTTTGGAGATGTAATAACGGAGGCCACTTGGAACTGGAACGGAACAGCCCTGCCAACCACCCGGAGCTACTCCGGAAGTTCGACCGGGTTCTTGCCGAGAGCGGCGTCGTGAACCGCTCGGAGGCCGTTCGGGACCTCATCCGCAAGCGCCTCGTGGAGGAGGAGGACGACCCGAAGGCCGAGGCGGCGGCGACGCTGACCCTCGTCTACGATCACGACACGCGGGAGCTGTCCGACCGGCTCGTCGAGATCGGGCACGAGCACCACGCGAGCATCCTCTCGACGCTCCACGTCCACCTCGACCACGACCTCTGCCTCGAGGTCATGGCGCTCCGTGGACGGCGCCGCGAGCTGCAGAGGCTCGCCTCCCGGGTCCTCGGCCTCAAGGGGGTCCTCCACGGCGGCCTCGTCCTCAGCTCGCTCGACGTCCTCGCGGAAGTGGCGCAGTGAACCGGATGGGGCTCGCGCTCCTGCTGGCCGCCGGGCTGGCGTTCCCGGCTGCCGCCGCCGCCGAGCAGGGCGCCGTGGCGACGCCCGGGACGCCCGAAGCCGCGGAGGGCGCCGAAGGCGATCGAGCCGGCGCCACGCCCGCGGTCCCGAGTGCTCCTTTCGTCGCCGCCGCGGTCACCGTCACCGCCCGCCCGGTCCTCGAGGAGATCCGGCGGGAGCCGCTCGCCGGCTCGGTGACGGTCGTCGGCGCGAGGCAGATCGAGGACCTCAACGCCGGGGACCCGGCCGCCGCGCTCCGGCGGGTCCCGGGGCTCGTCGTCTCGCGGTACAACGTGGTCGGGAGCTACGGCGGGGGAGACGGCGGCGCGGTCTACGCGCGTGGCCAGGGAGCGGGGCGGCCCGGCGCCGAGCTCTCCTTCTCTGTCGACGGGGTGACGAAGGCCGCCGGGGTCTGGACGCATCCCCTCCTCGACGCCCTCCCGATCGACGCGGCCGGGGAGATAGACGTCTACAAGGGCGCGCAGCCGGTCCTCTTCGGGAACATGGCGTTCGCGACGATCGACTTCGTGACGAAGCGGCGGCTCGAGGAGGGCTTCGGGGGGAAGGCGACGGCGGCTTACGGCAGCTTCGGCACGTCCGCTCTCGGGGCGGAGGTCTCGGGCCGCTCCGGGCCGTTCGACGTCTACGTGATGGCGAGCCAGAGGCAGAGCGACGGCCACCGGGAGGGATCCGACGGACGGACGCGGGCTCTCTTCGCCCGGGCCGGGTACGACCTGGGCGGGGGCTGGGGCCTCTCCCTGACGGGCGACCTGACGTCGGGCCGGGCGAGCGACCCGGGTGTCGCGGGCGCTCCGCCGCGAGGCGTGACGCCACGCTGGGACTCGGACGACGCGATGGGGGTCCTCACGCTGAGCCGCGCGCACGGCGGGAAAGAGGGCTTCCTCAAGCTCTACCTCGAGGACGGCTCGATCGACTGGCTGCAGTGGGACGGGGGAAGCGCGAGCTCGTTCCGGACCTTCACCGACTGGCGCAACCTCGGCCTGAAAGCGCGCGACGTCTTCGCGGTCCTCGGCCGGGGCGAGCTGACCGTGGGACTCGACCTGGAGAGCACCGACGGGGCGGCCCGCGAGGTCCGCGTCGCTGGGGAGGTCCCGCTGGGCGACTTCACCTTCCGGAACGTGGCCCCCTACGCGGGCCTCGCGCTCACCTTCGGCGACGCGGTGAAGGTGACGCCCTCCGCGGGCGTCCGATACAACCACAGCCGTGAGTTCGGCGGCGTCTGGGGCGCGCAGGCGGGAGTGATGGTGGCTTCCTCACTCGGCGAGGCCCACGTCCGGTGGGCGCGGGCGTTCAACCTGCCGGGCATCTGGGCCGCCGTCTTCACCGAGGGGTACGGGAGGGGCGACCAGTGGAAGCTCCTCGAGCCCGAGCTGATGGACCACTTCGAGATCGGCTTCGGCCCGAGGCTCGGGCGGCGGACGGTGCTCGACGTGACCTTCTTCTACGACGACGTGGCCGACGCGCTGCGCTTCGTCCCGCCGCCTCCTCCTCCCCCGGCGTGGGCCAACACCGGCGCCTACCGGGCGCGCGGGGCCGAGCTGACGCTGAGCGTGGAGCCGGTTCCCGCTCTCGGTCTCTACGCCGGGGCGGCCTACACCGAGGCGACGCCCGCAAACGTCCCCTTCACGCCGAAGTGGACGTTGACGGGGGGAGCCGTCGCGACCGTCTCGTCGTTCCGGCTCGCCGTCGACGCGCAGTGGGTGGACGACCGGTTCGTCGGCAACCTCCGCTTCCCGGGAGTCCCGGCGATGGTCGAGTCCTACTTCCTCCTCAACGGGAAGGTGACCGCCCGGCTCGACGCCCTCGTTCCGGGCCTCGAGGTCTTCCTCGCGGGCGAGAACCTGACGGGTTCCGACTACGCCTACCGGCCCGGGTACCCGATGCCGGGGACCTCCGTGAGCGGCGGCGCGAGCGTGAGGTTCTGACGGTGGACAGTCCCGGCGCCGCGAAGCGGGCGGTCTTCGGCGCGCTCGCCGCGAGCTGGGACGAAGCGAAGTCCGGGGAGGCGATCGCGGCCGGCGTCGAACGGGGTCTCGCCCTCCTCGGAGACGTCTCGGGGCTCGACGTCGTGGACCTCGGCTGCGGTCCCGGCCGGCTCGAGCCGTTTCTCCTCCCGCGGCTCGGGACGGGGAGCGTCGTCGCGATCGACTTCGCGCCGGAGATGATCGGGAGGGGAGCGAGCCTGTGCCCCGACCCGCGCGTGACCTGGCTCTGCCGGGACGTGCTCGACACGGGCCTGGAGGACTCCTGCGCGGGCCTCGTCCTCTGCTTCAACGCCTTCCCGCATTTCCCCGACGCGGCGGCCGTGCTCGGGGAAGCGAGGCGCTGGCTGAGGCCGGGCGGCCGGCTCCTCCTCTGGCACGACCTCGGCAGGGAGCGGCTCGCCGAGGTCCACCGGCGGGCCGGGCGAGCGGTCGAAGGCGCCCTCCTCCCCCCGGCCGCCGCGCTCGCCGCCACGGCCCGGGCCGGGGGGCTCCTCGTCGAGCGCGCGGAGGAGGACGAGAGCTCCTACACGTTCCTGGCCCGGCGCCCGGCCTGACGAACCGCTACTCCCCGTGCCGGCAGGAGTGGACCTCGACGCTCACGTGCGTGAGACCGAGGCCGGCGGGGAGGAGCGCCCGGTAGCCGTCGGGGGAGAGGGGCTCGGGGCTGACGACGGCGACGATCGCGGCCCAGCCCTCCGGCGAGATCCTCCAGACGTGAAGGTCGGAGGCGCGGTCGCCGGTGCGGGCCTCGATCGCGGCCCGGATCCTCGCGAGGAGTGCCTCGGGGGCCTGTCGGTCGAGGAGGACCCTCCCGCTGTCGCGCAGGAGGCCGACGGACCAGCGGGTGATGACGGCCGCCCCGACGATCCCCATGACGGGGTCGAGGAACGTCCACCCGAAGAGGACGCCCCCGAGGAGCGCGCCGATGGCGAGAAGCGAGGTCACGGCGTCGGCGAGGACGTGGAGGTAGGCCGAGCGGAGGTTGTGGTCGTGCCCGTGCTCCTCCTCGTGGGTCAGGAGGAGCGCGCTCACGGCGTTCACGGCGAGGCCGACGACCGCGACGGCGATGGCCCAGCCGAATTCCACGTGCACCGGGTGGAGGAGGCGCTCGGCGCTCTCCCAGGCCATGAGGAGGGCAAACCCCGCGAGGAGGACCGCGCCCGTGAACCCGGCGAGGGCGTTCATCTTCCCGGCGCCGAAGCTGAACCGCTCGTCCGCCGCGTGTCTCCTCACCCAGGCGTACGCGAAGGCGGAGATGCCGAGGGCGGCGGTGTGCGAGGCCATGTGGAGCCCGTCGGCGAGGAGCGCCATCGACCCGAACCTCAGGCCGGCGGCGATCTCGACGAGCATCGTCACCGCCGTCAGGCCGATGACGACCCTCGTTCGCCGCTCGCCCGGACGCGGCTGGTCCTGCCCGAACACGTGCTCGTGGCGCAGGTCCTCGGCGCAGGCGGCGTGGGGGGCGTCCCCGCCTTCGGCCGGGTTCCGGGTCGTCACCGCGGCCTGAGCCTCACGAGGATCGGGTCGTGGTCGCTCGTCCTCTTCGCGTCGGAGCAGTCGGAGTTGACGTGGAGGATCTCGATCGCGGCGTCTTTCGCCAGGGAGGGGGAGACGACGACGTGGTCGAGGACCTGCGAAGCGCCCTCGAAATTGAACGTGTAGCGGCTCCCGGCGGGGACGCGCAGGCCGAGGTTCTCGAGCGGCGGGGCCGAGAGGTGCCTGACGGGCTCCGAGT
>CALMDF010000014.1 GCA_937864895.1 uncultured Holophagales bacterium
CTCCTCGTGGGTCTGGGCCAGCTCGCGCTTCAACTCTTCGGTCAGAGTCGGCATGGACACCTCCTCGAAGTGGATTTCGAAAGAGCCGGGTCGAGTCTCCCTTTTTCGCGGGGGGAGAGTCAAGGCGAAGCAGCGCGGCGGGCGAGGAACAGGGACATGACCAGGGCATCCTCCCCGTCCGCGTAGTAGCCGGGGCGCCTTCCCACCTCGCTGAACCCGATCGAAAGGTAGAAAGTGCGGGCCGGCACGTTCGAGGGCCTCACCTCGAGGTAGATCTCCTCGGCGGCGATCCGCCCGGAGAGCTCCAGGACCTCGCGCATGAGGAGGTGGGCGATCCCCTGGCGCCGGCAGGCCGGGTCCACGGCGATCTTGTTCACGTGGATCTCGCCCCCCGCGAAGGCGCAGAAGACATATCCGGCGAGCGACCCGTCGCGGGACCTCACGACCCTGTTGAAGCGGTGGGGAACGCCGATCTCGGACGCGAAGAACTCCCTCTTCCACGGGATGGGAAAGGAAATGCGCTCCAGCTCGGCGACGGCGTCGAGATCCGCCGCCCGCGCGTCCCGGACCGTCAGGGCCTCGGCCTGGGCGCTCACCCGGCCTCCCCGGGACCGAAGCGCTCCTCGGCGGCCGGGGGCCGGCCGTAGGAGAGGAGGGCGGGGTCGGAGCCCGAGGCCCGGGCGGCGAGCGCGGCGGCGGCCGGGGCGAGGGGTTCCTCCCGGTCTCCCAGGTCGATCGCCGGGACCCCGTCGCGGGCCGCCTCCAGGAGAGCCGTCTCCCGGGCCAGCCGGGTCCCGGAAGCCTCCAGCCTGCCTCCGCGGCGGCGGCACCGGTGGACCTCGCCCCGGAGGGCGTCGAGGAGGAAGTCGACGTCGGGGGGACCGGGGATCGCCTCGCTCGCCGCCTCGAACGTCGGAACGGGGACGAGGAGGGCCCCGGTCGCCCTGGCGAGACCGCGCGCGAAGGCGAGCGAGGACCGCAGGCCCGTGAAGGAGCCGGGACCGGCGACGACTCCGATCCGGTCGAGGTCCCGCGGCGAGAGGCCCGCCCGGGAGAGGAGCTCGGCGACGGCCGACGCGAGTACCTCCGCCCCCTGCCTCGGGAGCTCGGCCGTCCGGGGGTCCTGGGCGCCCGGGACGACGGCGAGGGACGGTCGGGGGGTCGCCGTGTCGATGGCGAGGAGCCTCATCGGCGTAGGCTCGATGCTAGCATCGCCGCCCCTCCGATGCGGACCACGCCGATGCTCGAGCAGTACTGGGCGCTGAAGCGGGAGGTCCCGGACGCGCTGCTCCTCTACCGTCTCGGAGACTTCTACGAGATGTTCTTCGAGGACGCCGAGGCGGCGGCGCCGCTCCTGGGGCTCGTCCTCACCGCGCGGCACCGCGACACGGACATCGAGGCGCCGATGTGCGGCGTCCCGCACCACGCCCTCGAATCCTACGTGGCCCGGCTCGTCGCGGCCGGGATGAAGGTCGCCATCGCCGAGCAGACGGAGGCTCCCCAGAAGGGGAAGACCCTCGTCGCCCGCAAGGTCGTCCGCGTCATCACGCCCGGGACCCTCGTCGACCCCGAGCGGCTCGACGCGAGGCAGGCGAACGACCTCGCGGCCGTCGTCCTGGGGGGCGGCGCGTCGGCCCTCGCGTACCTCGACCTGTCGACGGGGGAGTTCGTCGCCGTCCGTCTCGAAGGGACGCCGCCGGCGGAGATGCTCTCGAGGCGTCCGGCGAAGGAGCTCGTCGCCTTCCCCTCGGAGCGGGACGCGGTGGGCGCGCTCCTCGCGCCCCTCGGGGGGGAATCCCCCGTCCTCTCGGTCCTCCCCTCGGAATCGCCCCGGGGGAGGTCGGCCGTCGATCTTCTCGAAGGGCACTTCAAGACGTCCACCCTCGCCGGGTTCGGGCTGCCGACCTCGGGGCCGGTCGTCGAGGCGGCCGCGGCGGTCCTCGCCTACGCCCGGTCGACCCAGAAGGCCGACTGCGCGCACGTCACGAACCTCAGGACCGAGTCGGCGGGAGAAGGCCTCGTCGTGGACGCCGTGACTCAGGGGCACCTCGAGGTCTTTCGCTCCCTCCGGGACGGGGGGCGGGCCGGGACGCTCCTCTCGGTCGTGGACAGGACGGGGACGCCCTTCGGCGCCCGTGCCCTTCGCCGCGTCCTCGAGCAGCCGCTCGGGTCGATCGAGAGCATCGAGGAGCGCCTGGACGCCGTGGACGAGCTCGTTTCGACCCCGGCGCGGCTCGAGGCCGTCGGGGCTGCCCTCGCCGCGATCCCGGACCTCCCGAGGCTCGTCGCGCGCGTCGCCGTCGGGAGCGCGACGCCCCGCGACCTCGCCGGGGTGGGCGTGGGGCTCGCCCGCGCCGCGGCCGTCGGCCCGCTCCTCGCCGGCGCCGAGGCCGCGCTTTTCCTTCCGGGCGGAGGGGCGTTCCCCTCCGGCGTCCCGGGGAGCCTCGAGGCGCTCCTCGCCTCGACCCTCGTCGAGGCACCCCCGGTGTCGTCGAGGGAGGGCGGGATGGTCCGCGACGGCGCCGACGCCGCCGTCGACGAGCTCCGCTCCCTGCGTCGCGACGCCGCGACCCTCCTCGGCGCCCTCGAGGCCGGGGAGCGTTCCCGCCGGGGGATTCCGACCCTTCGAGTGAAGTTCAACCAGGTCTTCGGGCACGTCTTCGAGGTGCCGGGCTCGGCCCGCGCGAAGATCCCCGAGGACGCGCTGAAGCGGCAGACGCTCGCCTCCGTCGAGCGCTACGCGACGGCCGAGCTCGTCACCCTCGACGAGAGGCTCCGGTCGGCCGACGAGAGGCTCGCCGAGCGGGAGGGCGAGATCTTCCGCGACCTCTGCGCGGCCGTGACCGCGGAGGCCGCTTCGGTCGGGGCCCTCTCCGCGCGTCTCGCCCTCCTCGACGTCCTCGCCTCTTTCGCCCGGGTGGCTCGGACCGAGCGCTGGTGCCGCCCGCGGCTCGTCCCCGAGCCGGTCCTCTCGATTGCCGAAGGGCGCCACCCGGTCGTCGAGGCGATCCGCCGGCGCGAGCCGTTCGTCCCGAACGACACCGAGCTCGGAGGAGAGAGCCGCGTCGTCATCCTGACCGGCCCGAACATGGGCGGGAAGTCGACCTACCTCAGGCAGAACGCCCTCGTCGTCCTCCTCGCGCACGCCGGCTCCTTCGTCCCGGCGGCCGCGGCGACGGTCGGCCTCTGCGACCGGGTGTTCACGAGGGTGGGCGCCTCGGACTCTCTCGCGCGCGGCGAGTCGACCTTCCTGACGGAGATGGCCGAGACGGCGCACATCCTGAGGCACGCGACGTCCCGGAGCCTCGTCGTCCTCGACGAGATCGGGCGGGGGACCGCGACCTTCGACGGCCTGTCGCTCGCCTGGGCGATCGCCGAGCACCTCCACGACGCGACGGGCGCCCCGGCGAGGGTCCTCTTCGCGACGCACTACCACGAGCTGACCGAGCTCGCCCTCGTGAGGAACGGCGTGAAGAACAGGACGATGGCGGTGAAGGAGTGGAAGGGGGAGGTCGTCTTCCTCCGGAAGGTCGTGGACGGCGTCGCGGATCGCTCCTACGGCGTGCAGGTCGCGAAGCTCGCGGGGATTCCCGCGATCGTCACCGACCGGGCGAAGGAGATCCTCGGGAACCTCGAGAAGCAGCAGCTCGACGTCGGGGGCCGGCCGCGCCTCGCCGAGCACGCCGGTGCCCCGCCGCCGGCCGAGGTGCAGCTGGACCTCTTCCGGGGGCAGGCCGACGTCGTCGTGGACGCTCTCAGGAGAGTCGACGTCGAGTCGCTCACGCCGCTCGCGGCGCTGAACCTCCTCGCCGCGCTCCGCGCGCGCCTCGAGGGGGCCGGGTGAGCGGCGCGCGGCTCGTCGTCGGCGTCGCCGGGACGGCTCTGGCGCCTGAGGAGCGCGACTTCCTCCGGGACCGCCGGCCTTTCGGGGTCCTCCTGTTCGAGCGAAACCTCGAGTCTGCCGCGCAGGCGGCCGCTCTCGTGGAGGAGATCCGCGCCACGTGCGATCTGGCGCCGCTCCTCTTCGTCGACCAGGAGGGGGGGCGGGTCGACCGGATCGGGCCGCTCCTCGGCCTCGCGTTCCCGTCCGCGTCGGAACTCGCGGAAAAGGGGATGCACCGGGTCCACGAGGGGGCCTGGCTCATGGGGCGGGCTGCCCGGATGCTCGGCTTCGACGTCGACTTCGCGCCGTGCCTCGACCTCTCGCAGCCGGGTACGGGAGCGATCGTTCTCGCGGGTCGCTGCTACGGGTTCCACGCGGAGGACGTCGTCGTCGCCGGGTCCGTCTTCCTCCACGGGCTCGCCCGGGCCGGCGTCGCTTCCTGCGTGAAGCACTTCCCGGGGCTGGGGCGCGGGCCGGTCGACTCTCACGGCGAGCTCCCGGTCGTCGACGCGCACGACGTCGACCTGATGGTCACGGACGTCGCCCCCTTCACGAGGCTCGCTCGCGACTCGGACGGCGTCATGGTGGGGCACGCGGCGTACCCCGGCTTCACCGGGGACGAGACGCCCGCGTCCCTCTCGCCCCGGATCCACGCCATCCTGCGCGAGCGGATCGGGTGGGGCGGGGTCGTCTACTCCGACGACCTCGGGATGGGGGCGCTCGGCGGCCTCTCTCTCTCCGACCGCGTCTCGGCGGCGGCTCGCGCCGGCTGCGACGTCCTCGTCGTCTCGGAGGGGCTCGCGGAGGCGGCCGTGGCGGCGGAGCGGCTCGAGGCCGAGGGGCTCTCGGAGAGCCCCGAGGCCCTCGGGCGGATCGGTGCGCTGCGGCGCCGCTGCGCAGACCTTCCCCGGACGCGGTTCGGCCCGGAGGCGTGGGACGCCCTCCGGGCCGAAGTGCGAGCGTGGCTCGACGAGCTGGCGAGGCCGCGGGTTCCGCGGGACCCCGACGCCGGGTTCGGGTTCTAGAACGGGACGCCGTCGTCCGGGTCGTCGCCGCCCGTCGGCTCGGCCGGTGCCGGACCCGGCCCCGCGCCACGCGCGCCGTCGGGCCGCCCGCCGAGCATCTTCATGTCCCGCGCCTTGATCTCGGTCATGTAGCGCTTCTGGCCCGATTCCTTGTCGTCCCAGCTGCGGGTCTGGATGGATCCCTCGATGAAGACGAGCTGGCCCTTCGAGAGGTACCGCTCGCAGATCCCCGCGAGCTTGTCGTAGACGATCACGTTGTGCCACTCGGTCTTTTCCTGCCGCTGGCCGCTCGCCTTGTCGGTCCAGGTCTCCGAGGTGGCGATGCGCAGCTTCGCCATCTGCATACCCGAGGGGAGCGCTTTCATCTCGGGATCGGCCCCGAGGTGACCGACGAGGATGACCTTGTTCACGGAACCCGCCATGGGTGTCCCTCCTGCGTAGCCGTTTCGAGTGGCGCGCGAGGATATCAGAGGCGGCCTGGTCGGCCGGCTGCGAGAATCGACGCGTGATCCTCCTTCTTCAGCGTGTTTCCCGGGCCTCCGTCCGCGTCGCCGGAGAGTCCGTCGGGGAGATCGGCCGCGGCCTCCTCGTCTTCGGCTGCGTGGAGCCCGCAGACGGGCCCGAGACGGTCGACGAGGCGGCCCGCAGGACCGCCGAGCTGCGCGTTTTCGAGGACGAGTACGGGAAGATGAACCTCGACGTGATCCAGGCCGGCGGCGCGGTCCTCGCCGTTTCCCAGTTCACGCTCGGGGCAGACCTCTCACGCGGGAGGCGTCCCGGCTTCGAGGGCGCCGCGAGGCCCGAGGTGGCGAGGCCCCTCTTCGACCGCTACGTCTCGGTCCTCCGCGCGTCGGGCCTCGCCGTCGCGACGGGGAGCTTCGGGGCCTCGATGGAGGTCGAGCTCGTGAACGACGGTCCCGCCACGTTCCACTGGCGGACGAAGCGGCAGTAGGTCGCCGCCGTCGCTGATCGGGACCGGGACGAAGCTCAGGACGAGCATCAGGAGGACGAGCGCGGCGACGGCCTTGCGGCGCGGGTCGAGGGGCTCCTCCTCGTCCAGCAGCCGCGGGTGCTTCAGCCCCGTGAGGACGAGGACGATCACCGCCCAGACCCACCACCCCCGGTAGAGGAACCCCAGTCCGACGAGGGCGATGAGAACGGGCCAGCGGAAGAGCCCGTGCCTCCGGCCGAAGACGGCGTAGAGCGTGTGCCCGCCGTCGAGCTGCCCCGCCGGAATGAGGTTGATCGCGGTCACGACGAAGCCCCACCAGGCGGCCATGAACGCGGGGTGCTCCACGACGTGGACGCTCGTGAAGGTGTGCCCCGTCAGGAGGAGCTGCAGCCCTTTCACGGCGAGCGGGTAGCCGAAGAAGATCGTCCCCTCGGAGGGGGGCTCGAAGTTGAGGCGCGTGTGCCAGATTCCCCACGCCGCGAACGGGAGCGCGACGACGAACCCGGCGATGGGTCCCGCGACCGCCATGTCGAAGAGGACCTTCTTGTCGCGGATGGGTTCCCTGACGCGGATGAACGCGCCGAACGTCCCCGGCAGGGGGACGAAGGGGAGGAAGGGAAGGAAATACGGGGGAGAGGCGTCGACGCCGTATCTGCGGCAGGCGAGGTAGTGCCCCATCTCGTGCGCGAGGAGGATGAGGAGGAGCGGCACGGAATAGCCGAGGCCCGCGAGGACGAGGGCGGGCGTGATCCCGAGGACTCCCGAGCGTGGGTCGATCACGGCGAGTCGCGGGTCGAAGCCCGCGGCCAGCTGGATCCCGACGAACGTCGTCGTCGCGAAAGTGGCGGCGAGGAGGACGACGTGGAGCCACCAGCGCTCCCGGCGGCGGGGAGGCTCGAACGGGGCGGGCGCGGGGGGGTCGTACCTGAACGGAGGGACGGGCGAAAACGGGGGGAGTTCGGGCGGGAGGCTGTTCAGGCCGGCTCCGGGGAGGCGGCGGCCGGCCCGACGACCGGCTCGGCGGCCGGCTCGTCGACGGTCAGGTCGCGAAGCTCCTTCCCGGGCTTGAATCGAATGGTGAAGCCGGGAGGGATCTCGACCTGCTCGTCGGGCCGCTTCGGGTTCCGGCCGATCCCGCGCTTGCGCCTCTTCACGAGGAAGACGCCGAAGCCGCGCAGCTCGATGCGGCCCCCGTTCGCGAGGGAGCGGCGCATGGTCT
>CALMDF010000015.1 GCA_937864895.1 uncultured Holophagales bacterium
TTGCCACCCTCGCCGACGCCCCCGCGCTCCTCCCGCCCCCGAGGGCCCTCGCGCTTCCCGAGGAGCTCCTGCGCGAGGCGGCCGAGGCCGCGGGCCTTTCGCTGCCGGCCCCTTCGGCCGGCCGCGCCGCGGCGCTCCTCGCCGCGAAGAGGGGCCGTGTCTTCGACCCCGCTGCGGCGTCGTTCGTCGCGCTCGGCGACCTCTCGTCGCCCGACGCTCTCGGCGAGCTCCTCGCGCGCGGCGGCTGCTGGGTCGACGACCCGGCGCCCGAGCCGAAAGGGCGCTTCGCCCTCCTCGGCGAGGGCGAGGCCCCGCGCCTCCTCGAGGCCGCGCTCGGCTCCCCGTCCGCGCCCCCCGCGCTCCGGGCCAGCCTCCCCCGGCAGGTCGCCTCGGCCGCGCCCCCTTCTCCCCTCCTCACCAAGCTGACCCGCGAGACGGCGCTCTTCACCCCGCCCGCCGCCGCGACCGCGAAGGCGTGACGTCATGCACACCCAGAAGCCCCCCTCATCCCTCCCCGCGCACCGCTACACGCTGGTCGTCGACCTCGACCGCTGCACCGGCTGCGGCTCGTGCGGCACCGCCTGCGCGGTGGAGAACAACATCCCGCCGGCCCCCGAGCGGTCGACCGAGCGGACCGGCGTCGTCTGGATGCGGGTCCACGAGGTGACGACCCCGGCCACGGCCGGCGAGCGGACGGGCTTCGTCCCGATTCCCTGCCAGCAGTGCGACAACCCGCCCTGCGTCGACGTCTGCCCGCAGCGCGCCATCGAGTACGACCCGCGCACGGGCATCGTCGGGCAGATCCCCGTCCGCTGCCTCGGGTGCCGCTACTGCATGGTCGCCTGTCCCTACCACGCGCGCTCCTTCAACTGGTGGAGCCCCGAGTGGCCGGAGGGGATGGCGGCGTCGCTGAACCCCGACGTCTCCGTCCGCCAGCGCGGCGTCGTCGAGAAGTGCAACTTCTGCGTCCAGCGCCTGCAGGCCGCGCGGGCGAAGGCCGCCGCGGCCGGGAAAGCCGAGATCGACCCGGCCGACTACGTCCCCGCCTGCGTCGAGGCGTGCCCCTCGCGGGCGCTCTCCTTCGGCGACGCGACCGACCCGGAAAGCGAGGTCGCCAGGCTCGTCGCGGACGGGGAGAGCTTCCAGCTCCTCGCCGCCCTCGGCACCCACCCGAAGGTCTGGTACCGCTCGTCGGACCCCGTCGTCCGCGAGCGCCTCTCCCGCACGGGGGTGATGCGTGGATGACACCCTGATCGGCCGCGGCCTGAAGCGCACCCCGCTCCCGCGCTTCCTCCTCTGGCTCGCCCCCTGGGCCGGCCTCCTGGCGTTCGGCCTCTACGCGACGTACCTCTGCTTCGCCCACGGCCTGAACCAGACGAACATGGACAACCGGTTCGCGTTCGGCCTCTGGATCTACCTCGACCTGACCGTCATCGCCCTCGGCGCCGGCGCCTTCTTCACCGGCTTCCTCCTCTACATCCTGAAGAGGACCGAGCTGAAGGCCGTCATCAACAGCGCCGTCGTCATCGGCTTCATCTGCTACAGCGGCGCCGTCGGCATCCTGATGGTCGACGTCGGCCAGCCGCTCCGGGCCTGGTTCACGTTCTGGCACCCGAACGTCCACTCGATGCTCACCGAGGTGACGTTCTGCATCACCCTCTACCTCGGCGTCCTCGCGGTCGAGTACGCGCCGCTCGTGATGAAGAACCGGCGGCTCAAGGAGATCCCGGGCCTCCTCGTCCTCGAGCACAAGCTCCACAAGCTGATGGTCGTCTTCGCCGGCATCGGGACGCTCCTCTCCTTCTTCCACCAGGGCTCCCTGGGCGGCCTCTACGGCGTCCTGCGCGGCAACCCGTTCGCGTTCCGCGAGCACATCTTCATCTGGCCCACGACGTTCTTCCTCTTCATCCTCTCGGCCGCGGCCGTAGGCCCGAGCTTCGTCCTCCTGACGACCTGGCTCGTCGGGAAGGTCTCGAGGAAGCGCCTCGTCTCCCCGGAGGTCTTCCAGACCCTCGGGAAGATCTCCGGCTGGCTCCTCCTCGTCTACGTCGTCCTGAAGGGGATCGACTCCCTCGTCTGGATCAACGCGACGAGCCCGAAGACCGGCGTGCAGGTCTCTTCCTTCTACGCGCACCCGCCCTTCGGCACCTGGATCCTCTTCGCGGAGGTGGTCCTCCTCGGCCTCGTCCCGGCGGTGCTCCTCCTCTCGCGGCGGGTCCGCGCCCGGACGGGGCTCCTCGTCCTGGCCGCGGTGATGGCCTGCGCGGGCGTCGTCCTGAACCGCTACGTCATGACGATCCAGACCCTGGCCCTCCCCTCGCTCCCGTTCGACAGCTTCCTCTCCTACTCGCCGAGCTGGCAGGAGACGGCGGCCTTCCTCGCCGTCCTCGGCTACGGCGTCCTTCTCTATTCGATCTCCTTCCGCTGGCTGAACCTCTTCCCCGAGGAGAGGGAGCTGGCGGCGAAGGGCTGACGGAGGTTTCGAGATGCTCCCCGGCAACACCGACTTCATCGCCGACCCGTTCAACCTCGTCTTCCTCGGCGTCTTCGCGGCCGTCCTCGCGACCGTCGTCGGGACGCTCGTCGTCGCCGCCGTCTCGGCCCGGCGCGCGGTCACCCGCGGCAAGGCCGCCTCGATCCTCTGGCAGCACGAGTTCGAGGAGCTCCCCTCCTCGGCGAAGGAGTGCCGCCACGCCCTGACGGGCGAGCTCCCGGGCCGGCACTGCGACCGCGCCTTCGAGTGCAAGGGGTGCGAGACCCACGCGAAGCTCGTCGCCGACGCGAAGGCCCTTCCCTTCCTCGACACCGGCGGCTTCGACGTCCCGGCCGACCGCTACTACCACCGCGGCCACGCCTGGCTGAAGCCGGAGGAGGACGGGACCGTCACCCTCGGCCTCGACGACCTCGCGACGCGCCTCGTCGGGAAGCCCTCCACCCTGGACCTTCCCCCCGTCGGCGAGCGGCTGGCCGAGAACGGCCCCGCCTTCCGCCTCTCCGCCGGCAAGGCCCGCGTCCGCATCGCCTCCCCGGTCACCGGCGAGGTCGTCGAGACGGGGAGCCTCGCGAAAGGCTTCCTCCTCCGTGTCAAGCCCGACGGCCCGCTCGACACCCGCGCGCTCCTCTCGGGCGGCGAGGCCGCGGCGTTCTTCACGCGCGAGATGGACCGGCTCCAGCTCGCGATCTCCGGCGCCCGCGGCGTCCCCGCCCTCGCCGACGGCGGCCTCCCCGTGGGCGACCTCTCGAAGGCGATCCCCGAGGAGGACCGCGACCGCGTCCTCGGCGAGATGCTCCTCGAGGCGTAGCCGGGACCGGGGCGAAAGCCGCCGATCCGCTTCAGAGTTCCGGGTGCCCCGGGGTCCGCCGCCTCAGCGTTCCCGGGGCACCCGGCCGATCCTGACCACGGCCCCCCCGGCAAGGGCCGGAAGACCCACGACGAGCGGGCCGCCGCCGGCCGATTCCCGGGAGCACCATCGGGCCTCCGCAACGTCGAGGACGTCGCAGAGGTAGCGGCCCCGGGGCAGGTCGAGGACGAGCTGGCCGCCGGGGGCGGGCGCGGCCCCGGCCGCCGGGTCGCACCACACCCAGGTCGTCGAGCCGGACGAGAACGCTCCCACCCGCCCGGTCGCGGGAGGGACCTGGCGCACCCTCCCCACCGCGTCCCGGATCCGGCCTGACGATTCCGGGAAAGCTTCCCTGGCCCGGGAGAGCGCGTGCTCGACGGCCCCGAGGGTCTCGGCGGCACCCGCGCGTCCCGGCGGGGTCGAGGTCTCAGGCATCGCCACGGCAGTCCCCCTCCGCGGGAGACCCGGCCGGGCCTGGGGGAGAGCCGGGTTTCCCGATCCCTAAGCCCGCTGGACGGCACCTTCCGCGGGCCCGTCTCCAACGCGACCGCCCCAGGGCGGAAAAAGAGTAGCACCGGGGGGTCTCGAAGCCCTGATGAGCCGTTCCGGGCTCCCTTCGCGCGTTAGTCCTTGTGACGCGCATGTCCACGGGGCTGGTCCGCCGGCGCTCGGTCGCCGGCCTTCTCGAGCAAGGCCTCGAGGCCCTGCCGGGACTGATCTCCGGCCCCACGGCTTCCCGGGAACCCTCCCACGAACCGACACCGGATCCGGAAACGAAGCAACCAGGAGGCCGAGAATGCTGAAGAGACTGATCGCCTGCCTCTCCATCTGCTTGCTGGAGGCCGTCGCCCTGGCCCAGTCCATGCCGACGTCCACCCTGACGGGAAAGGTCACCT
>CALMDF010000016.1 GCA_937864895.1 uncultured Holophagales bacterium
TTGCGCGCGTAGCCGCGGATGGCGTAGGGCGCGCCCGTGTTGTAGCGGAAGTTCGCTCCGAGCGAGAGGCCGAAAGCGAAGGAGTAGTTGCCCGAGAGCTTGAACTGGTGCTCGCGGTCGAGCGAGAGCCGGCCGAAGTTGTTCGGGACGAGGTCGATGTAGTCGAAGTCGGCGTTGATGTTCGGGTCCTGCTGGCCGGTCGACTGCTTCTCGTTGCCGTCGTAGTTCCCCTTGAGCGAGGAGTAGACGTAGTTGGCCATGAGGTAGAAGTTGTTCGAGAAGCGGTGGGTCGCCGTCAGCTCGACGCCGCGGTAGTAGCGGCGGACCTGGGTCGACTCGCAGTCACCCGTGAGCGTCCCGTCGGGGCCGACGCACTCCGGGTTCGAGGGGTCCTTGAGGTTACCGAGGTCGCCCATGCTGCCCGGGTTGACGAGGGCGCACGTCGTGAGCGAGCCGGCGGGAATGTAGTCGGCGAGGTAGGGAAGGCGCGGGTCGGTCAGGTCGCAGCGGTCTTCGATCGCGCGGCCGAGGGCCTTGTAGATCCCCTTGACGCCGAAGGACCAGTTCTTGAAGAGCTCGTACTCGATGCCGGCGACGTACTCGTCCTGGTACATCCCCTTGAGCCCTTCGGGAGTGATCTGGCCGCCCTGGATGTAGGCGTAGCCGTAGACGGAGTCGACCGGGTCGAGCTCGCCCTGGGAGTAGTTGTAGGCGAAGACCGTGTACTCGTTGCCGAGCGCGCGGGTCTGGATGTCCGTCGGGATGGTCGTGTAGTAGCGGCCGTAGTGGGCGAAGAACTTCGACTTGCCGTTGTTCGTGAAGTCCCACACCACGCCGAGGCGCGGCGACCACTCGTCGGTCAGGCTGATCCGCTCGATGCCCTCGGCATCCTTGAGGCTCTGGTCGTCATAGCGGATGCCGGCGTTGATCGTCAGGTTCGGGAGGACCTTCCAGGAGTCCTGGAGGAAGAACCCGAGGTTCTGGGTCTTCGGAGTGTTGATGACGGCCGTCGCGACCTCGTAACCGGCGCAGTCCTGAATCGTCAGGACGCCGGCCGCGTTGTTCGGGCCGGGCGTGCCGAAGTTGCCCTGCACGAGGTTGCCGTTTGCGTCGTAGCGGTACGCGCAGTTCGGGCCGCCGTTGCGCACCTGCGCGTAGTAGCGGCTTCCCGCCTCCTGGAACGCGCCGGAGTTGCTCAGGAAGTTCGTGACGCGGGCGCCGCCGGAGTAGGCACCGTAGTAGCTCCCCTTGATGTCCTCGTAGTCGATGCCGCCCTTGACCTCGTGGGCCCCGAGGAACATCGTAAGGGCGCCCTTGTAGTTGTCGCGCGTGTAGTCCTCGCGCTGGATGAAGGGGCTGCCCTCCGCGTACCAGGTCGAGACGCCGAACTGGACGTTCCGGGCCGACGTGACGGACTCGGAGCCGAGCGGGTAGTTCTCGTCGCTCTCCTCGTGGCGCGAGGCCTGGGCCTGGGCCAGGAACTTCGTCCCGAAGATGCCGTCCCACTTGGCGGAGAAGTCGGTGCCGCCGAAGTCGTTCGTGCCGAGGTTCGCCTTCGGGTTGCCGACGATGCCCTGGAGGACGCCGTCGAACGAGCCCGGGTCGCCGAACGCCGACACGGCGAGGGTGTGGGCTTCGCCGAGGCGGAACGTGAGCTTGCCGGAATAGAGGTTCCGGGTCGTCTCGTTCGTGACGGCGAGGGGCGCCGTCACGGAGCCGGTCGACGTGCGGGCCGTGTACATCTCGGTGTCGTCGGTCCGGTTCACGTGGTTGTAGCCCGCCCAGAACCAGATCCGGTCCTTCATCAGGAAGCCGCCGAGGTCGGCGCCGATGTCGTAGCGGGTCGGAGCGGCGAAGGGGGCGACGCTGACGGCGGCCTTCTCGGTCTCGTTCTTGTCGCTCGAGGTGAGGCTGTCGCCGTCGTAGTAGCCGAAGACGTCGCCGTGGAACTCGTTGCCGCCCGACTTGGTGACGACGTTGATGACGCCGCCGAGGGCGCGCGAGTACTCGGCCTCGTAGCCGCCGGTCTTGACCTCGACCTCCTGGACGAACTCGGCGTTCATCGCCTTGCCCTGGTCGCCGATCTTGACGCCGGTGGTGTTGATGCCGTCGATGATGTACTGGTTCTCGAGGCCCGTGGCGCCGTAGACGCTGATGCCGCCTCCGGCGCTCGTCCCGGTGCCGGCAACGGTCGTCGCGATCGACGTGAAGTTGCGGCCGAGCGGGAGCTTCTGGATGGCGTCGAGGGTCGTCGAGGAGCCGATGACGGTCCGCGTCGTGTCGACGACGGGCGCCTCACCCGTGACGACGACCTCTTCCTTGATCGACACGGTGAGGACGACCGGGATGGTCGCCGTCGCGCCGAGGGCGACCCGGACGTTCGTCTTCTCGGCCTTCGTGAAGCCCGAGAGGGCCGCGGAGACGGTGTAGACGCCCGGGGGAATCGCCGGGAACTTGTAGCGGCCGGCGGCGTCGGAGACGACCGACCGGGTGCCGAGGAGCGCCGACGACCTGATCTCGACGGAGACGCCCGGGAGGGGGCTCCCGTTCGAGTCGGCCACCGTGCCCTCGATGGTGCCGGTCGTCTGGGCGAGTGCCGGGGCTCCGGCGAGCCCGAGGACGACCAGGAGCGCAAGCGCCGGGACGGCGCTGAGCCAACGATTTTTCATCCTTCCAACCTCCAAAAGGGAAACATAAAAGATACGGGAAGCGTTCTACCTGGTGCGAGCCCGGAATGCTCCGGGCGGTTCCGGGTCTGGTCGATCTCTCAGCCTGATCCTCCTTTCCCTTGTTCGTTCTGTTCCCGTGCCCTGGGAGTCGTCAGCCCGGCCCTCCAGGGCGATGGATGGAGGCGCGATCGGTCTTCCCCCTGCAGGCGGACCAGGGGCCGGACCAGCCTAAACGGAACATTGGCGTAGCCTTGCGGCTGCCTTGGGACGTCATATTCAGAACCTGGGGGCGAATTCTACCCGGAATGTCAAACGGAGGGTTCGAGGACGAGAAGAACCTGACCCGTTCCCACCGCCTGGCCCGCGGCGACCTCGACGGAGCGGACAACCCCGTCCCGGGGGGCCCGGACGTCGTTCTCCATCTTCATCGCCTCGAGGACGACGACCGGCTGCCCCTGCGAGACCTGGTCGCCCGGGCCCGCGAGGACGCGAAGGACCCGGCCCGGGATGGCCGCCTTCACCTCTCCCGAGCCGCGGGAAACGCCCTTGCCGGCGACGGCCTGGGCCCGTGCGGTGAGCTCGTCGAGGAGCTCGAGCGTCACCTGCTCGGCGCCGACCCTCACCTTCATCCCCCCTTCGGGGGACCGCCTGGGAACGGCCTCCGCCTGGCGACCGTCCGGGCGCAGGATCGAGTAGCCCCCGCCCGGCGTCGCGACGACGTCCCAGCGGGCCTTCCTTCCGTCGAGGGAGACGAGGACGCCCTCCCCGTCGACGTGGACCTCCACCTCGACGCTCCGGTCTCCAGTGGGGTCGGCAATCTTCGCGCGGTACTTCATTCGCGGTGTCCGAACGTCGGCCGGGCCGTCCGCCAGGCGGACGGGGACCGGGGCTGGGAGGACCCGCGCCGGGCGAGGCTCTCGCGGGTGGCGGCGACCGCCGCCGCCACGAGGGCGACTTCCGCGGCGAGGTCGGAGGAGGCGGGCGAAGCGTACTTCCACGCCTCGAGGAACTGCGTCGAGACGGCCGCCGAGAGGACGTCGGGGTCGTCGAGGAGGGCGAGGAAGAACGGGATCGAGGTCTCGATCCCCTCGACGCGCGTCTCGTTGAGGGCCCGGCGCATCCGGCGCAGGGCCTCGTCGCGGTCTCGGCCGAAAGCGACGATCTTCGCGACCATCGGGTCGTAGTCGAGGGGGATGGTGTCCCCCTCCTCGACTCCGGAGTCGACCCGCACGCCGGGACCCTGGGGCCAGCGGAGACGCTCGATCGTCCCGGGCGAGGGGGCAAAGCCGCGCGCGGGGTCCTCGGCGTAGATCCGGCACTCGACGGCGTGCCCGCGCGGCTCGGGGCGGCTGGCGAAGCTCATCGGCTCGCCGAGCGCGATCCGGATCATCTCGGCCACGAGGTCGACCCCGTAGACCATCTCCGTCACGGGGTGCTCGACCTGGATCCGCGTGTTCATCTCGAGGAAGAAGAAGCGGCCGTCCTTCGCGAGGAGGAACTCGACCGTTCCGGCCGAGACGTAGTCGACCGAGCGGGCGGCCGCGACGGCGGCCTCTTCCATCCGGGCCCGCAGCTCGGGCGAGACGACCGGGGACGGGCACTCCTCGAGGACCTTCTGGTGGCGCCTCTGGAGCGAGCACTCCCGCTCCCCCAGCGCCACGACCCGGCCCGTCCGGTCGCCCAGGACCTGGACCTCGACGTGGCGGGGGTGCTCGACGTAGAGCTCGCAGTAGACGGCGTCGTCGGCGAAGAAGGAGCGGGCCTCGCTCCGGGCCCTCTCAAAGGCCGCGGGGACCTCGTCCTCGCTCCTCACGATCCTCATCCCCTTGCCGCCGCCCCCGGCGGCGGCCTTGAGGAGGAGCGGGAAGCCGTGCTCGCGCCCGAACGCGGCGATCTCGGCAGGGTCCTTCGCCGGGGTCGTCATGCCCGGGACGATCGGGACGCCCGCCGCCTTCATCCGGGCCCGCGACTCGGTCTTCGAGCCCATGGCGGAGATCGAGGCCGGGTCCGGACCCACCCAGACGAGGCCGGCCTCCTGGACCGCCCTCGCGAAGGCGGCGTTCTCGGCGAGGAAGCCGAACCCGGGGTGGACGAGCCGCGCCCCGGTCCGCTTCGCCGCTTCGATGAGCTTCTGCGGCACGAGGTACGACTCGCGCGCGGGGGCCGGGCCGATGCCGACGGCGTGGTCGGCGAGACGGACGTGGAGCGAGGAGCGGTCGGCGTCGGAGAAGACCGCCACGGGCGAGATCCCGAGGTCGCGGCAGGCCCGGATGATCCGGACGGCGATCTCTCCCCGGTTCGCGACGAGGAGGCGGTCCGTCACGACGGCCCCCGCGAGCCCGCAGAGTGTAGAGGGTAGACCTGACCCCAGGTCACAGCGGGATGTTTCCATGCTTCTTGGGGGGGAGGACGTCGCGCTTGTTCTCGACGAGGTCGAGGGCGCGGATGAGCCGGCGGCGGGTCGTGCGGGGGAGGATCACGTCGTCGACGTAGCCCTTCTGGGCGGCGACGTAGGGGTTCGCGAAGAGGTCCTGGTACTCCTCGACCTTCGCCTTCCGGGCGGCGACGGGGTCGGAGCTCTGCGCGAGCTCGCGGCCGTAGAGGATGTTCACCGCGCCTTCCGGGCCCATGACGGCGATCTCGGCCGTCGGCCAGGCGTAGTTGAAGTCGGTCCGGATGTGCTTGGAGGACATGACGC
>CALMDF010000017.1 GCA_937864895.1 uncultured Holophagales bacterium
GCGGACCGTCCAGGGGGTCACGTGGCCGAACGCCGTCGCGGTGACCGCGTACGTGGCGAGCGGCATGTCGGTCGGCCAGCTCCGGAGGAGCGTCGGCGCCTCGGCGAGCCTCTCGAGGAGCGCCGGGGAGGCGAAGAGGAGCGCCCATCGCGCCGCCACGCGCCACCGCAGCCTGCCCGCGCGCTGCGTACGCAGGAGCGTCACGAGACCGAGCCCGAAGAGCGTCCCGAACCCCGTCACCTTCACCGCGAGGGCGGCGTACGTCGAGGCCGTGCTCCGGCCCTGCTCGCGCGCCCACTCCTCCGGCAGCTTCAGCGCCGTCGCGACGAGCGAGGGCTGGTCGCCCGCGACCTCCACCGTCACCCGCCTCCGGGCTTCGCCCGCGGCCTCGGCCGGCACCTCGAAGACGACCTGGTGGTCGCGACGCGCCCTGCGCTCCTCGGCCCTCGACGAGACGACCGTCAGCCTCGCCGGGTCGATCCCGCGACTGCGCGCCGCCTCCCGCGCCTTCTCGAGCGCCTCCGCCGGGGAGAGGGACGCGCCCGCCTTCTCCTCGGGGAGCCCCCGCGCGAAGCCCGTCACGCGCCCGTCCCTCGCGTCCACGACGACCCACCAGCGGTGCCGGTCCTGCTCGCGGGCGAAGCGCACCTGCCAGACGGGCCCCGGCAGGATCTCCTCCGCCCACTTCTCGAGCGTCCCCCTCCCGCCGTGCGCCAGGAGCCACCGCTCCGCGTTCCGCTCCCACCGGTACGGAATGAGGCCCGAGCCCGTCTCCCCCGCGTCCTCGAGAGACGGAAGCGCCGAGCCGGTCTCGGCCACCGCCAGGTAGCGGTCCGGATCGTCCCCCTCGGCCTTCACGAACGCTCGCGCGGCCGCGATCGCGTCCCCGCGCGAGACGCGCAGGTCGGCGTCGAGACCTCCCCGCGGGAGGGCCGTCCGGACGACGACGAGGACGACGACCGACACGAGGGCCGCCACCGCGACGTGCGTCACCGAGATCGGCTTCGGCGGCGCGATCGCCGGGGCCTCGCTGCTCGCGCCCGGCCACGGGGGCGGCGCGGACCCTTCCTCGCCGTTCGTCAGGCCGCGCTCCGGCACGAATCCCCCGCGCCTGAGGGCGAGGACTCCCGCCACGACGAGAGGGAGGAGGAGGACGCCCGCCGCGAGCGCCCCCGACACGGCGAAGTACGTGTTCGTCGACCGCACGAGGATGAGCGACGTGTAGACCGCGTCCACCGTGAAGTGCCACACGAGAAGCGGGAAGAGGTCGAGCTTCAGCATCACGACGCCGATGACGACGCCCGCGAGCCCCACTTCCACGCCCCGGATCCAGAACGGCTGGTTCGGGTACCCCGCGTGCGCGAAGCCCCAGATGAGCGCCGGCACCCCCACCGCCACCCACGCCGGCGCGAACCGCGAGAGGAACGGGATCGAGAACATCCGCGACGAGAACTCTTCCGTCGTCGCCGGCACGAAACCCATGAGGAGGACGCCGAGCCACGGCAGGCTCGTCCCGAGGAGGTTCGAGTAGGGGACCTCCGCCGGCGACCAGGCGCCGAGCCGGTCGGCCGCGAGGTAGAAGAGGACCTGGTAGGCGAAGAAGCCCGCCGTCAGCGCGTACCCCGCGAGGAGGCCGAGGAAGACCCGCTTCGTCCCGAACGCCCGGCGGGAGAAGACGCGGCCGAGCGCCGGCTTGTCGGGGTACGCCTCGCGGTACTCCGGCTCTCCCCCCGCCACGAGGAGGAGGAGCACGACGCCCAGCGTGCAGGCCGCCCCGAAGTCGGAGAGAAGCGCCTGCGCCAGGAAGCTCCCCCAGCCCTCCGTCGTGTCGTAGGAGAAGAGCGTCACCGGCAGCTCGTTCAGCGACGCCGCCATCTGGAGCGCCGTCCCGGTGATCCCGAACGCGAGCGCCCACTTCCACTTCACGTCGTGCCGCCTCAGGCGATCGAAGAAGACGACGACGAGCGCGATCGCCGTGAGGACGAGGCCGAACGTCGCGACGACCCCCGCCGCGTTGTTCTTCGAACGCAGCGTCACGTAACCCTGTCTCCACGCCTCCAGCACTTCGAACCCCGCTCTCCCGAGAACAGTTTTAGCCAGAAGGAGGAGCTCCTGGTCATCGTCAACGACCAGTATTTTGACGTTATTCGTTTTGTTCAGCATCCTATTAATTCATTATAAACAGGGGGGTGGTTGGCGTCAACCTTTCAAATAAATCTCTTTCTTGCTTGACCATTCTTTTTGTGAGAGCTGGAAGAAGGATAAAGGCTGGACAATTGAAAAGATATACATATATTCGAATCATGTAGAGGTTTTTCAGGGAGTGTAGGCCATGACAAAAGAAAGAAAAAAGATATTAATTTTTTTTTGGCGGTATTGTGGCCTTGATTGTCGTCGCTGTATTCATTGCTCTGTCATTATTCGATATCAATTCCTTCAAGTCAAGGATCGAAGCCACTGCCTCCGGAATGACCGGATTAGATGTCAGCATCAAAGGGAAAATGAGGCTCTCTTTCTTTCCTTTTGGCCTGTCGGCAAAGGACATGCACTTTGCCAACACGGGAGGTGAAATCCTTTCCCTTGAGCACCTCAAGCTCGGAACGGAGTTGATACCGCTGCTGAAGAAACAACTTAGAGTTACCAGCTGCGAACTTGTCAGGCCGACCATTACCATTATGAAGGACGCTGATGGCAAATACAATTTCGAGCGCACTGCAAAGAAATCAA
>CALMDF010000018.1 GCA_937864895.1 uncultured Holophagales bacterium
GCTTCATGATCGTGTCGATCGCCTCGGGCGTGGCGACCCCCTCGTGCACGGCGAAAACCGCCTCGTTGATCATCGGCATGAGGACCCGGTTCGAGACGAAGCCCGGGAAGTCGCGGCACTCGACCGGGACCTTCCCCATTTCCTTCGCGGCGGCGACGACGGTCTCCGTCGTCTCGTTCGAGGTCGCGATGCCCCGGATCACCTCGACGAGCTGCATGACCGGAACGGGATTCATGAAGTGCATCCCGATGACGTCCGCGGGGCGCTTCGTCGCGGCCGCGAGGCGCGTGATGGAGATCGACGAGGTGTTCGAGGCGAGGATCGCCCCGGGCCGGACCGCCGCGTCGAGCCGGACGAAGAGGTCCCGCTTGACCTCCTCGTTCTCGACGATCGCCTCGACGACGAGGTCGGCGTCGGCGAACGCGGCGACGTCGGTGGCGGCCACGATCCGCGCCAGGGCGGCCTCCGCGGCCTCGGCGGCGACCTTGCCCTTCTCGACCTGCCGCCCGAGGTTCTTCCGGACGACGGCGAGGCCTTTTTCGACGAGCGCCGAGGAGACGTCCGCGAGGACGACGTCCTTCCCCGAGAGAGCCGCCACGTGCGCGATTCCGGCCCCCATCTGACCCGCTCCGATCACCCCGACGCGCGAGATCGTCATGTCGTCTCCTCGACCGGCCCGCGTCCGCCGCGGCACCCGGGCCCCGAGCGTATCAGGGGCGGGAACGGCCCTCAAAAGGCCGTGCGGAGCGCGTCCCGGCGCGAGGCCGAGACGAGGGCCGCGCCGATGCCGAGGAGGGAGGCGACCGACCAGACGAAGGGGCCGGCGACCGGGACGAGCGAGAGGAGGCCGAGCAGGGCGAGCCCGAGGGCGAGGGCCGCGGGGTCTCCGAAGAGGGGGCTCCCGCGCTTCGCGTTTCGCGTCAGGCGCCTTCCCAGGGCCACGAAGACCGCGGCAAGGCCAAAGGTCTTGGCCGCCGCGAGGAAGGCCAGGAGGAGCCCCGTGAGCACGAGACCGGCCGTCGCCGGGAGGACGATCAGGAGGAAAGCCGAAGCCAGAAGGGCCGAGAGGACCGCGGCCGCGCCGAGCGCGGCCACCGTCGCGAGGCCCCCCGGGATGAGCCCGGCCGTCCCGGTGACCGCCCGGGGAACGAGCCTCAGGAGGAGCAGCCCGGCCGCGAGCCAGGCGAGGAGGAGGACGAGCCGGAACGCGAGGAGGAGGCCGCTCGCCGGCTTCGTCGCGAGAGGCGAGGTCTGCAGCTCCGCCGCGAACGCCGCCTCCAGCTCGCCCACGGTCAGGACCCGGCCGCCGACCGCCCGGGACGCCCCGGGGGGCGCGGTCACGGTTCCCCCGACGGCGAGGAGGTCGCCCCCGATCCCGGCCCCCGGCTCGAGGACGACGCTGCCTCCGAGGGCGATGACGTCCTTCCCGACGCGTCCGGCGACGCGGACGTTCCCGGCCACCGCGACGAGCGTCCCCTCGAGCGCCCCTTCGACGACGGCGTCCCGGCCCAGGACGACGAGGTCTCCGGCCCGGACCTCGGCCGCCGGGACGACGGCCGGGTCCGCGGCGGACGCCGGCAAGGCGAAGCCCGCGAGAACGAAGGCGGCCGCGAGGAAGAGGCGCCGGGCCATCTCTGGCCCCGGCTCAGCCCCGGACGGGGACGGCGGAGGCCGCGGAGCGGCGGACCCGGACGAGCGCCGCCACGAGCGAGGCGGCGAGGACGACGGCCGCCCCCCCGAGGAGGACGACGGCGCCGGGAGAGACGGCCTGGGCGGCCCGGCCCGTGCCCTCGAGAAGGAGGGGAAGGGCCGTGACGAGCGTCGCCGCGGGCCGCCCGAACGCGACCGCGAGAAGCTCGGCCCAGACGGTGACGGCCGTGACGGGACCGAGGCTCCAGAGGGGCGTCAGGGCGAGGCCGAGGCTTCCGGCGAGGAGGCCGAGCCCGACTCCGGCCGGCAGGCGCCAGTGCGACGCCCGGGAGACCTCCCAGGGGGCGAAGGGCCGCCGCTCCAGGAGCCGGGCCGAAAAATCGGCGGGGAGCTCCTCCCCTTCGGGGACTGCAACCATCTCGTCCAGAAGCACTTCCAGCTTATGGTCGCGTTCCAGGTCGCCCGGGGCCGGGGCTGGGTCGGTTCGGTGCGTGTTCGTCGTCATCGTCCCGATCTCTCTATACGGTGCCTTTCGGCAAAAGATCTCGGAGAGCCTGGCGGGCCCGGAAGAGCTTGTTCTTGACCGTCCCGAGGGGCATCCCCTTCAGCTCGGCGATCTCCTCGTAGGCGAGCTCGCCGTGGTGGCGGAGGCTGATGAGCTCCCGGTAGTCGTCGGGCAGGCACTCGATGGCGAGATCGAGGGCTTCCCGGAGGCGGGTCCTCCCGAGAGCCTCGAGCGGGTCGGGCTTCCCGTCCACCGGGTCGATCCTCCGCCCTTCCGACTCGTCGTCGGCCGGCAGCTCGAGGGGAATGGCCCGGATCCTCCGGCGACGGAGGTGATCGATCGCGGCGTTTCCCGCGATGCGGAAGGCCCAGGTCGAGAAGCGGTACCTCGGGTCGTACGAGTCGAGCGCGGAGTAGATCTTGAGGAAGACCTCCTGCGTCACGTCGCGGGCGTCCTCGGGGTCGCCGAGGTAGCGCGACACGAACCGGAAGAGGCGGAGCTTGTAGCGGTCGACGAGGACGCCGAAGAGATCCTCGTCCCCCTCGAGGATTCGGGCGACGAGATCGCCGTCGGTCGGCCCGGCCGGGGCTTCCACCCGGCGATCGTGCCACACCGCGAAGAGGCGCACCGAGCAAGGGGAATGTCGCGAGCCGGCCGGATCCCACGCGGAAGAATTGCGCGTGAGCCGGGCGCCGGATCGCGCACTCCGGACCGGAAGGTGATTGCATGAGAAACCAGACGATCCTCCCGATCCTCCTCCTCCCGCTCGCGGCCGTCCTCTCCGGCCCCGCGTCCGCGCAGTCCCTGCCGTACGCCACGGTCGCGACCGTTCCGGCCAACCCGACGCCCGGGGACCCGGTCGTCCTGAAGCTCTCGGGAATGTGGCCCGACAGCTGCGTGCCCCAGGCCCCGCAGGCGAAGCTGACCCAGGACGGCACGAACCTCCGCGTCATCCTCATTTACTCGGGCTTCTCCGGCGCCTGCGCGGCGGTCGTGACCTCCTGGGCCCTCGACGTCCCCGCCGGTGAGCTCGAGGCCGGGAGCTACCAGGTGCAGGTCGACCTCGTCCGGACGCTGCTGCCGGCCGAGACCATCGGCACCGGCTCCTTCGTCGTCGCGGCGCAGCCCGAGGCGGACTTCTGGGTCCCCGGCTTCTCCGCGAACGGCTCCGTGAGCGCCCTCGCCAGCACGCTCACCGGCTTCAACAATTCCGCGAGCGCCGCCGACGTCACGCCCCTCGGCGCGTGGGACGCCCTCGGCGCGCGGCCGAGCCCCGTCGCCCCGGCGACGATCCCGCCGGGCGAGGCCGCGTCGTTTGACACGCGCCAGCTGCGGGCCGGACAGGCCGTCCAGATGCTCGCCTTCCGCGCCCCTGTCCGGGTCACGGTCCGCGCGACCCTCGAGCGGCTCGAGAACGTCCCCGAGGGCCTGCCGAAGACCCCCGCGGCCCTCGGCCGCGTCGAGCTCCCGGTCTTCACCGACCTCTTCCCGGCCGGCATGACGGCCGTCGCCGGGGACATCTCCTTCTCCGCCGAGGAGTGCGCCGCCGGGGCGACGGGCCGCCGCCGCGTGAATCTGACGCTCTTCAACGCCGGAGACGCCCCCGCGACGTTCGTCGTCGACGCCCCGAACGGCAAGCCGGAAGGGAGCGCCTGGCCGAAGAGCCTCGAGGTTCCCGCGGGAACGCTCGTCCAGTTCAACGACGTCCCGACGGACGGACTCGCCGTCTGCGAGACCGGCGGCGCGTTCCTCTCCGTGACGGCCGACCAGCCCTTCCTCGCCTACGTCTCGACCTCCCGGCCCGAGACCGCCGCCGGGATCCTCCCGTACGAGGTCTTCCCCGCCCGCCTGCAGCGCTGACCCCCGCGGCGCGCCGCGCCGCGACCCCTCCCCCCTCCGGGGGCCGGAATTCCCGGCCCCCGCTTTTCGTTGGAGGCCGCTAGAATCGCCCGCCGGAGCCCCGGCCCGCGCCGCGCGTAA
>CALMDF010000019.1 GCA_937864895.1 uncultured Holophagales bacterium
CCGCGCCAGAAAGCCGGGCCCCGCCCAGTGCGGAGGCGCTCCCGGATCTCGGCGAGGTCGAGCGGGAAGTGCGCGGGGGCGGCCGGAAGGTCTTCCACCGGCTCGGGACGGACGTTCGGAAGGCTCATTCGGTCTCTCTCTCCTCGGTCCGGCGGCTCAGCGGTGGCAGGTCCCGCAGGAGGTGATCTGCTCGGGCGGGCGGACCTTGTACTTCTCGACGAGCTCGCGGCCGAGAGTCTCCTGGTCTTCCGCCTTCCAGGTCATGTTGTAGATCTCTTCCTTCGGTCGGATGAACTTCTCGGGGTTCCGGTGGCACTCGAGGCACCAGCGCATCTGGAGAGGCTGGGCCGAGCGCATGAGGCGCATCTCGTGGACGGGCCCGTGGCAGGTCGCGCACCCCATCCCCTTCGCCACGTGGATCGAGTGGTTGAAGTAGGTGAAGTCGGGGAGGTCGTGGACCTTCGTCCACTCCATCGGCTGGCCGGTCCTGACGCTCGCCCGGACGGGCTCGAGCATGGGGGCCTCGTTCCAGACGACCTTGTGGCAGTTGTAGCAGGTCGACGTCGGGGGGACTCCCGCCGAGGCCGACTTCTCGACTGCCGTGTGGCAGTAGCGGCAGTCGATCCCGAGGCCGGCCACGTGGTGCTCGTGGCTGAACGGGACGGTCTGCTCGACCGTCTCGCCGCGGCGCTGGTTGAAGCCGGCGTAGTCGATCGCCAGGAGCGAGCCGACGGCGCCGCCGGCGACGAGCACGATCGCGGCGATCGAGGCGGGCGCGAGGTAGTTCGCGCTCTTTGGAAAGAGCTGGGCCATCTTCGCTTAAGCCTTTCTCCGGGCGGGAGCGGGGGAGACAAGGGCCAGGAGTGGCCGGCGCCGGCGATTCGGAGGTCGTGGATCTGCCGTGGCCGAGCGGAGGTGGTCCCCGGACCTCCCTTTACTCCTCAATTCCCTCTCCTCGCAGTGAGTCATCGATGATCGACGGTCTCAGAAAAAACCGCGAAGGTACCACACGAGTCCGTCGGGGAACAGGCCCCCGGCCGCTCCTGTTCTCGAAAGCCGGGGAGCGGACGCGGCCCCACCCCGGGAAAGGGTGGGGGCGGGGCGTCAGAACCCGGTCGACTTCTTCGGGATCCGCCCCGACTTGACCGTCTCGCTCCGCAGGCGACGGCCGACGATCCGCTCGACCATCCGGCCTGTCGCGAGAATGCGGTCGACGTCGAGGCCGGTCTCGATCCCCATCTCGTCGAGCATGACGACGAGGTCTTCCGTCGAGACGAGGCCGACGTTGTTCGGGTCCTGGTAGTAGTACCGGCCGGTGCCGGAGACGGGCGCCCCGTCGAAGAAATTCGCCGGCTGGCCGCCGATGCCGCCGAGGGTGCTCTCGTACCTCACGATCCCGGCCTGGAGGGCGGCGAGGACGTTCGCGAGGCCCCATCCGCGGGTGACGTGGAAGTGAGCCAGGTGCCTGGACATGTCGGGCATCGCGTCGAGGATCATGGAGAAGTAGGCGTAGACCCGGTCGGGCGGGGCCGAGCCGTCGTGGTCGGCGTGCTCGATGTCGTCGGCGCCGATGTCGAGAAAGCGTTTCGTGAACGCCACGGCGTCCTCGAGCTTCGTCGGACCCTCGATGGGGCAGCCCCAGATCGTGCTGACGGTGCCGTTGACCCGGATCCCTGCGTCGTGCGCCTTGCGGATGCAGCGCTCGGCCTCGGCCCAGTAGCCGGCGTGGTCGAGGCCGGAGTTCTTCTTCATGTGGGAGGCCGAGGTCGAGACCATCATCAGGATCCGGTCGGGCCCCCACCCTTCCGCCTTCGCCTCGATCGCCCGGTCGACGGCCTTCTCGCGGATCGTGACGGCCGTCAGCTCGACGCCGGCGATCTGCTTCTCGACCCGCTTGCTCGACCGGATCCCCTTCAGAAGCTCTTCCGAGTCCCGGAACTGCGGCATCCCCTTCGGGTTCCCGAGGTTCGTCACCTCGAGGCGCCTGTAGCCCGCGAGGACGAGCTCCTCGAGGACCCAGAGCTTGGCCTCGGTGGGGATCCACTTCTCCTCGTGCTGGAAGCCGTCGCGGACGGTGATGTCGGCGAGGTCGACGCGCTTCGGAAGGTTCCAGTTCGTCATGTTCACCTCAGGAGGTCACGGGCCGCGAGGACCGTGAAGGCGTGCGTCTCGAAGGTGGCGGCGACGCTTCCGAGGTGCCCCCCCTTCAGGTAGTCGACCCCGAGCGGGTGGGCCTTCGCCCTCCCGACGAGGTCCGCCACGACGGCGGGGTCGCGAGGATCGACGGGGTGGGCGTGGAGCGCGTCGGCCGCGCCGAGGAGCGCGTGGAGGAGCTCGTCCGGGCTCGCGTGGGAGTCGTGGACGAGCTCGGCGAGGGCCTGGACGACGGCCGCGACGGTCGGTTCCGGCAGCCCGGAGCGCGCGGCGGTGTCGCTGACGAGGGAGGCGTGGTTCATCCGGGTCTCTCCATTCAGCGATCCGGCGGGACGACGGGCGCGCTCCGGTCGGCGAGCGCGCCGAGGAAGGCGACGAGCGAGGCGATCTCGTCGTCGGTCAGCTCCTTTCCGAGCTGGTGCCAGGCCATCTTCCTCACGGCCTCGTCGAGGCGCCCGACGGAACCGTCGTGGAAGAAGGGGCCGGTCGCGACGACGTTGCGCAGGGAGGGGACCTTGAACTTCCGCCGGTCCTCCTCGTTCTTCGTGACGTCGTAGCGCCCCTGGTCGGCGGTCTCCCAGGGCTTGACGAGGCCGAGGAGCTGGTACTGGTTCGCCCCGACGGTGGGAGAGTTGTGGCAGGTGGTGCACCCGGTCTTCAGGAAGAGCTGGAGGCCGGCAGCCTCCCGGTGGGAGAGGGCGTCGAGGTCTCCCCTCAGGAAGTCGTCGAAGCGGTCGTCCGTCTTCAGCGTCCTCTGGAACGCGGCGAGGGCCCGGGCCGTGTTGGCGAGAGTGATCGGCTCGGGTTCGCCCGGGAACGCGGCCTCGAACGGCGCGCGGTATTCGGGCGCCGCCCGAAGGGCCGCCTCGGCCGCGGCGGCGCTCGGCATCGCCATCTCGACCGGGTTCAGGATCGGTCCCACGGCCTGCTCCTCGAGGGTCTTCGACCGGCCGTCCCAGAACTGGGCGACGTGGAAGCCGGCGTTCTTCACGCTGGGCGAGTTCCGCGTCCCCCGGTCTCCCTTTGCCCCGTCGGACGTTTCCTCCCCGTCGGCCCCGGACGGGCTCTCGCCATCGAGCCGGTGGCAGTCGTTGCAGGACTGGGTGCCGTTCACCGAGAGGCGCTTCTCGAAGTAGAGCGCCTTCCCGAGCGCGACGAGCGCGGGAGTGTCGGCCTCGGCGCCGGGCATCGCGTCCGGCAGGACGCCGAGCGTCGCCCTGGCCTGCGCCGCGAGGGCCTTGCGCGCCGCCGTGTCGACCTTCGGCTCGGGCGCTTTCTTCGCGCACGCGGAAAGGAAGGGGAGGGTCACGGTGAGCGTCAGAAGGAAGACCCGCTTCATCCGGCCCGGATTCTAGACGCCTCGACGCGGCGCTTCCCAACGCCGGGGCAGGCTCCTACGATGGACCGATGCCTCGCACGTGGCTTCGCCGGGGCCTCGTCGCCGGCGCCCTGGTCCTCGCCATCGTCCTCCTGAAGGTC
>CALMDF010000020.1 GCA_937864895.1 uncultured Holophagales bacterium
CGCGCCGCTCCCCGACCCCGGGAGGCTCCCCTCCCGCTCGCCGATCGCGCCGACATCGGCACTCCCGCCCTCCGTCTTCGGCCCGCCCATCTCGCCCCTGACGCACCGGCCGGAGTTCCACGCCGGCCTCGCGCTGGCCGCCGTCCCGGGGACGCCCGTCTTCGCGCCGGCGGACGGCCGGGTCGCCTTCGCCGGGCGCGTCCCCGGCAGCGCAGGCGCCTCGTGGCGCGGTTTCGGGACCGTCGTCGTCCTCGCCCACGACGAGAGGACCCGGACCTTCTACGGCTACCTCGGAAAGGTGCGCGTGAAGCGCGGGCAGGCGGTGCGCCGGGGAGAGATGCTCGCCACGGTCGGAGCGAACCGCTTCTCGCCGACGCCCCAGCTGCACTACGGCGTCTGGAAGCTCTCCGGCGGGCGCTTCGCGCCGGTCGAGCCGCGGCTCCACGTCCTCGACGCCGACTGGATCACCGCCGCCGAGGTGAAGAGCCCGGCCACGCCGCCGCGCCAGGTCGAGCTGCCGGCGGCGTTCCGCTGACCCGCGGTCAGAGCCCCCCGAGGAGAGAGAGGACGCGGCCCGCGTCCTCCGGCTCGTTCCCGGCGTGCGGGGAGAGGCGGAGGAAGCCCGCGCGCGCCGAGCAGGCGACCCCGTTCGACTCGAGCTCCTTCATCGCCCGCCGCGCGTCCGTGCCGGCCGGAGGGCGCGCGGCGAGGATCCCCGAGCGGACCTCCTGCCCGTGGAGGACCGGTTCCCAGCCGAGGCGCGGCAGCCCCTCCTCGAGTACGGAGAGGACGGCGCGGATCCGCTCGCCGACGGCGGCGCTCCCGATCTCGAGGAGGAGGCCGATCGAGGCGTCGAGCGCGTAGACCCCGGGCATCGGCAGGGCGCCGATCTCGAACCTCGCCGCGTCGTCGACGTACTCGGGGCTCTCGCCGATCTCGTACGCCGACGGGTTCGCCCGCCTGAGGTTCATCCAGCCCGACGGGGGGCGGAGGCGCGAGCGGAAGGCCGGCGTCGTGAAGAAGAGGCCGCACCCCTCGGGACCCAGCATCCACTTGTGCCCGTCCGCGGAGAGGTAGTCGGCGCCGAGGGCCGCCACGTCCACCGGAATCGCGCCGGCGGCCTGGATGCCGTCGAGGCCGAAGGCGATGCCGTTCGTCCGGCAGAAGGCGCCGACGCGCCCCGCCGGCGCCACGAACCCGGTGTGGTAGGCGACGAGTGAAAGGGACACGAGCCGCGTCCGCGCGTCGCACGCGGCGAAGACATCCTCCGCCGTGAACGCGCCGTCGCGCGTCGGGATGCGGCGGACCTCCACCCCGATCCGCGCGAGGTCGAGCCAGGGCGTCAGGTTCGCGGGGAACTCCGACTCCGTCGTCACGACGACGTCGCCCGGCCTCCAGTCGAGCCCGCGGGCCACGAGGGAGAGGCCGAAGGTCGTGTTCGGGACGATCGAGATCGACGACGCCCCGCCGATCTCCGCCGTGACCCCGAGGAGGCGGGCGCCCTTCTCGCGGAGGGAGGCGATCCGCGCCGAGAGCTCGGGGAACGCGAGCGGGCCGCGCGTCGAGAGCGTGCGGGCGTACTCGTCGAGGGCCGAGACGGCGCGCGCCGGGAGCGGCGAGACCGCCGCGTGGTTCATCTGGATCGTCCCGAGGCGCGACGGGAACTCGCGGTCGAGGGCCTCGCGGGAGAAGTCCACGGTCAGAAAGCCTTCTGCGCGGCGAGGAAGGCCTCGAGGTTCCGGCGAACCTCGGTCATCGAATCGCCGCCGGTCTTCTCGAGGAGGGCGTCCGCGAGGACGAACGCGAGCATCGCCTCGGCGATGACGCCGCAGGCGGGGACGGCCGTGACGTCGGAGCGCTCGTACTGCGCGCGGTGGGGCGCCTTCGTGTCGAGGTCGACCGACGGCAGCCCCTCGCGGAGCGTCGAGATCGGCTTCTGGAAGACGACGACGAGGACGTCCTCGCCGTTCGTGATCCCGCCTTCGAGGCCCCCGGCCCGGTTCTTCGTCCGGTGGAAGCCGCGCTCTTCCGTGAAGGCGATCGGGTCGTGGGCGAGGGAGCCCGGGGCGAACGCGTTCGAGACGCCCGAGCCGATCGAGACCGCCTTCACGGACGGGATCGAGAGCATCGCCTGCCCAATCGCGCCGTCCAGCTTGCGGTCCCACGAGACGTGCGACCCGAGGCCGGGCGGGACGCCGCGCGCGGCGACGAGGAGCGTCCCGCCGAGCGTGTCGCCCGCCTTCGCGGCGGCGTCGACGGCCTGCGTCATCTTCGGCTCCAGCGCCGGGTCGACGGCGCGGAACGGCGAGCCCTCGTCGACGCGCGCGAGGCTCGCGAACGACCATCCCTCGCGCGGCTCCTCGCTCGCGACCGGGCCGACCGAGAGGACGCCGCTCCTCACCTCGACGCCGAAGGCGGCGAGGAGCTGCCGGCAGACGGCGCCCGCCGCCACGCGCGCGGCGGTCTCGCGGGCGCTCGCCCGCTCGAGGACGTCGCGCAGGTCGCGCCGGCCGTACTTGAGCCCCCCCGCGAGGTCCGCGTGGCCGGGGCGCGGCGCCGAGAGACGGCGCTTCGCCGCGGCCTCCGCGTCGACCTCGAGAGGCCCCATCACCTTTTCCCAGACGCCGTAGTCGAGGTTCTCGACCGTCATCGCGAGCGGAGAGCCGAGCGTCTCGCCGCCGCGCAGGCCGCCCGTGAAGCGGACCCGGTCGCGCTCGATCTTCATCCGCCCGCCCCGGCCGTAGCCGTGCTGGCGCCGGGCGAGGTCGGCGTCGACTGCGGCGACGTCGAGCGCCAGACCCGCGGGGAGCCCCTCGAGGAGCGCCGTTAGGAGCGGCCCGTGTGATTCGCCGGCGGTCAGGAGTCGGAGGCGTGCCATGGCGGAGGAGTGTAGCGAAGGGGTGCGGAGCCTTCCTTGACGCATCCATCGAAGGCGTTCTCCGAGTCGATTTCCAGCGTGGTAGCATGGTTATCTACGTGGCAGGTCTGCTTCACCGAGTCGGCGCTGGTCTGCCTGGCTTCCTGGTTGAGTCGGCGCGATCGGCGCGGACTGCGTTCTACAAGCTGGTCAGCCCTCTCGATGCTTGGAACCGTCGGCGCCGAGGTGAGGGCACGCTTCCCCCGCTCTGGCTCCGTCGGCACGCCGGGCGGGTCGCTGACTTCGAGCGCCCCAATGCGGCCTGGGTCTCGATGCTCCAAACGCACGGGGCGATCGACCGGGATGACCTCACGTACCTGGACGTGGGATGCGGACCCGGCGCGCTCGCGCTCGCGTTGAGGTCGCGTCTCGGACCTCGGTCGCGCTACGTCGGGTTCGACGTCCACGAGCCGTCCATCCGCTGGTGCTCGCATGCCTTTGGCGGGGACCGGAGGTTCGAGTTCGAACTCGCTGGCGTGGCGTCTCCCTACGGGAACCCGGCGGGAGAATCCGCCCTGACGTATCGATTCCCTCTCGGGGACGCCGAGGCCTCCGCTGTGCTCGCGCGATCGGTCTTTACACATCTTCTCGAGCCGGAAGCTGCGCATTACCTACGCGAGGTTCGACGTGTGCTGGCATCGGACGGACTCGCGTTCATCTCAGCGTTTCTCTTCGAGGGGCCGGGGGGGCGAGACGAGGTTCCGGCCTTCCCCTTTCCGAACCGGACGTCTCACGTGAGGTGGCGGGTCGGGGCGCGACCTCACGCGGGGGTCGCCTATTCGCGAGAGGGCTTCTTCGATCTTGTCCGGGCAGGCAACCTCCGGGTGCTTGAGCTGAGGCCCGGGTTCCTTCCGGGGCGATCTCCGCAGCTCACCGGCCAGGACCTGATCGTCCTCTCCCCGTTCGCCTGACGCGGCAGGGGGGCGCCTACCCCGTCCCGATCGGGAACCGGATCCGCCGGGACGGTCGGAGCGAGTCGGACCGAGCTCGTCCCTCACCGGGTGGAAGCGCCGTCCATCCGCGCCAGGACGTGGCCGGCCATCGCGAGCGCCAGCTCGTGCCCTCCCTTGAAGACCTTCCCCGCGTTCTCCTGCCGGAGGAGGTCGGCCTCCTCCTCGGTGTGGGTGCGAAGGACGATCTCGACGCCCGGGTTCAGCTGCCGGGCGACGTCGACCATCTTCCTCACCTTGACCGGGTCGGGCGTCGCGATGACGAGCATCGCCGCGTGGACGATGTGCGCCTGGATCAGGACGGCCGGGTCGGAGGCGTCCCCCGCGACGGCGAGGACCCCCTTCTAGCGCAGCGTCTCCACGGTCTCCCGGCTCATCTCCGCGACGACGTACGGGATGCGCCGCTCGGCGAGCGCCTCGGCGATGCGGCGGCCGACCCTGCCGTAGCCGACGAGGACGACCTGACCGGTGAGGAGCGCCTCGTCGACGGTCGTCGGCAGCTCGGCCGTCGGGTGGCTCCTCGCGTTCAGCCCGCGGAGGAAGCGCGAACGCGCGAGGAGCCAGGCGCCGAGGGGCTCGA
>CALMDF010000021.1 GCA_937864895.1 uncultured Holophagales bacterium
GGCCGTTCCCGCCCGGGCGCTGGCGCTCGCCGCGGCGGCCGCGCTCTCGGCCGTGGCGCTCTTCCAGGGGGCGCGTGGCCCCCGGGTGGTGAGGCACGAGGTGAAAGTGCCGTCCCTTCCGGGCGGGCGGGCCGAGCTGAAGGTCGTCCAGCTGTCCGACCTTCATCTCGGGACGCTCCTCGGCGAGGCGTGGCTCGGGAGGCGCGTGGCGGAGGTGAACGCCCTCTCGCCCGACCTCGTCGTCGTGACGGGCGACCTCGTCGACAGCGAGGTCGGGCCGGTGGAGCCGCTCGTCCCCCTGCTGCGCCGTATCGCCGCTCCCCTCGGCGTCTGGGGCGTGACCGGGAACCACGAGTTCTACGCGGGGCTCGAACGGTGCCTCGCCCTCTACGAGGCCGCGGGGATCCGGACGCTCCGAGACGGCTGGGCCGAGGCCGCGCCGGGGCTCGTCCTGTCGGGGGTCGACGACCTGACGGCGCGGCGGCAGCTCGGCCTCGACGGTCGCGCGCTCGCCGGAGCGTTCGCCGGCCTGCCCCCCGGAGCCGTCGTCGTCCACCTCTCGCACTCGCCGCTCCTCGTCCGCGAGGCGGCGGCCCGCGGGGCGCGCCTGATGCTGTCGGGCCACACCCACGGGGGCCAGCTCTGGCCGTTCACGTTCCTCTCGTCGATCCCCTACCCCTTCCAGGCGGGGCGCTACGAGGTCGACGGGATGACGGTCGCGGTGTCCCGGGGAACGGGAACCTGGGGTCCCCCGATGAGACTCTTCTTCCGTTCCGAGATCGTCGAGGTCATTCTCCGCACGTGAAGGGCCGCCTCGTCCTCGCCGGCTGGATCGCGTTCGGGCTGGTCCTCGCCGCCCTGCCGGCCGAGGCCGTCCGGTCGGCGGTGCGGGTCTACACGGCCCGCGACGGCCTGCCTCAGCTCCAGGTGACGGCGCTCTGCCAGGACCAGGAGGGCTTCCTCTGGGTCGGGACGCTCGCCGGGGGCCTCGGACGCTACGACGGCCGGAGATTCGAGATCACCGACGCGGCGACCGGGCTGCCCGGCTCCTCCATCTCCTCCCTTTCCCTCGGCCCGGCGGGAGAGCTCCTCGTGGGAACGACGAACGGGGGGGCCATCTTCGCGAAAGGCGAGTGGAAGAGTCTTCCGCAGCCTCCCGGGCCATCGCCTGCGGTCAACGCGCTGATGGTCCTGCCGGACGGCAAGCTCCTCGCCGCGGCCTCGGGGGGGCTCTTCGTCGCTCCGAAAGTCGGGGCGCCCTTCGAGGCGGTGCCGGCCGTCGGCGAGCTTGCGGGAACCGAGGCCGTCACGCTCCACCGGGCGCCGGACGGCGTCCTCTGGATGGGGACGACGCGGGGCCTCGCGCGCCTCCTGCCCGGCGGGGCGCTGACGCGCTTCGAGGCGAAAGGCCTCCCGCTCCGCTCGTCCACCGTGCTCGTGCCCGGGCCCCGGGGCGTCCTCTACGTCGGTGTCAGCGAGGAAGGCCTCTTCGAGGTTAACCCGGCGGACGCGGTCGCGCGCCGGGTCGGGGACGACGAGGCGCCCGGGAGGAACATCTCGGGAGTCGTCCGGGAGGCCGAGGGAAGGGGCCTCTGGATCGCGACGAGCGACCGGGGCGCGTTCCGGTGGGACGGCGCGGGCGGGTTCGAGCGGCTCGGCCCGGAGCAGGGGCTTCCCGACGCTCGGGTCTGGGCGATCCTCGAGGACCGCGAGGGGATCATGTGGCTCGGCACCGACTCCGGCCTCGCCAAGCAGGGGCCCGCGGCCTTCCGGACGTTCGGGCCCGAGGACGGCCTCCCCGCCGCGTCGCCGATCTACGGCATGGCCGAGACGCCGGACGGCACCCTCTGGCTCGGCGCCCACGACCGGGGCCTCCTCAGGCGCCGGGAAGACGGGACGATCCGGCTTTTCAGCGCGAAGGACGGGCTTCCGCACACGGAGGTCCGTGCCTTCTGCGTCTCCCCGGAGGGAGACGTCATCGTCACCACGGCCCGCGGGGCGGTACGGATCTCCGGGGACCGGGTCATTCCGTTCCCGATCCCCGAGGGGGCGCCGCGGGCGATCGACGAGATCGCCTTCGCGAAGGACGGCGCTCTCCTCCTCGGGTCCGCCCGCCAGGGGCTCTTCGTCCATCGCGACGGGAAGCTCTCGCGCGCCGGGACCCCGGTGGGGGACTCGGTCTCGGTCCTCCACGTCGGGCGCGAGGGGGCGGTCTGGGTCGGCGGGCTCGGCTGGGGAGCCGCCTGTCTCCGGGACGGGGGACAGCCGGAGGCCCTGGGGATGGCGCAGGGCCTGCCGTCGAACGCCGTCACCTCCATCCTGGAAGACCGGCGCGGGGGGCTCTGGGTCGCGACCGACAGGGGCCTCTACTGGCGGACGCTCGACCGGCGGACGCGGATTCTCGACACGCGGTCGGGGCTTCCCGATTCCTACGTCTACTGGGTCGGGGAGGATCGCGAGGGGCAGGTCTGGGCCGGGACGAACCGCGGAGCGGCGCGGATCGCCCCCTCCGGCGAGATCCGCGTCTTCACGACGAACGACGGGCTCGGCGCCAACGAGTGCAACGAGGACGGGTTCCTCACGGACAGCAGGGGACGCGTCTGGGTCGCGACCGAAGGGCTCTCCGTCTTCCAGGGGCTCCCGGCCCCGCGGCGCGAGGTCGCGCCCATCGTGGCCGTGACGGAGATCCGGGTGGGCCAGACGCGGCTCCCCACGGACCGGGAGGTCCAGCTCCCCGCGCGCCACTCGCCCGTGACGTTCCGTTTCGCGGCGCCGTCCTTCCTCGACGAGGCGGCGACGACGTTCCGGTATCGGCTCGCCGGGCTCTCGGATTCCTGGACGGCGGCGGAACCGGGCCAGAGCGAGACGACGTACGGCGCGCTCGGGGCGGGGAGCTACGTCTTCGAGGTGACGGCGACGACCGTCGACGGGCGTTCGCCGGCCCGGGCCGCCTCGGTCCGGGTGACGGTCGAAACGCCCTGGTGGCGGCGGCTTCCCGTCGCCCTCGGGGTCCTCCTGGCCCTCACGCTCGCGACGGCGGCGGTCGTCCGGGCGAGGGAGCGCGGCCTCGTCTCGGCCCGGGTCCGGCTGGAGCGGACGGTCGCCGAGCGGACGGATGAGCTTCGCCGACTCAACGAGCAGCTCTCGGAGCTCGCCATCACCGACCCGCTCACGGGGCTGCCGAACCGCCGGTCGATCCTCGATTCGGCCGAGGAGGGGTTCTCCCTCGCGCGGCGCCGGGGACTGCCTTTCGGGCTCGCGATGATCGACTTCGACCACTTCAAGGAGATCAACGACACGCTGGGACACGCCGAAGGGGACCGGCTCCTCGTCGAAGGCTCGGCCCGGATGGTCGAGAGCCTGAGGACCGAGGACGGCGTCGGACGGTACGGCGGGGAGGAGTTCCTCGCGGTCTTCCCGATGACGGGCCCCGAGGGGTCCGTGGCGGTGGCCGAGCGACTCCGTCAGGCCGTCTCGGCCGTGAGGCTCTCGAGACCGGGAGTAGGGGACCCTCCGCGGGACCGGGCGACCGTGAGCGTCGGGGTCGCCTGCCTCGCGAAGGCGGACGGGTCGCTCGACGACCTCCTGCGACGCGCGGACGCCGCCCTCTACGAGGCCAAGCAGGCGGGGCGCGACCGGGTCGTCTTCCGGTAGCTTCGGCGGCGTCCAGAGGCGCCCGGCCCTGGCGCGCTCCGGACCGTGACATCCTGTCGCACGCTTCCTCCCGGGCGAACCTTCCGCCTCCTGCTTCGTAACTGCGGACATGACCCTCGAGCTGGATCCGTCCGCCGAGACGAATCGCCCCGTGCGGGGGTCCTGGAGGTCTGGAATGGGCAAGCTGTTCAAGGTTCTCCTCGGCCTGATCGTCCTGGGCGGCGTCGTGACCGGCATCTACGCCCTCGCCAGCTCGGGGAAGAAGGGCGACGACGGCATCAAGATCGTGGTCGCCGAGTCGGGCTCGATCACGGAGAAGGCCCTCGCGGTCGGGCAGATCCAGCCGCGCCAGAAGTTCTCGGTCAAGTCGAAGATCTCCGGGATCGTCAAGAGCTGCCGGGTCGAGGTCGGCCAGACCGTCAGGGCGGGCGACCCGATCCTCGAGATCCAGCCCGACCCGACGCCCCTCGAGGTGACCGAGGTCGACCGGCGGCTCGAGTCGGCGACGGCCTCGTTCACGAGGGCCAAGTCCGAGTACGACCGGGCGAAGGAGCTCTTCGCCCAGGGGGTGACGCCGAGGTCCGAGGTGGACGTGAAGCGGGAGGCGTTCGAGCTCGCGAAGATCGCCGTCGCCAAGGCCGACCAGGATCGCGAGCTGACCCGCAAGGGGAAGATCACGTCGTTCGACTCCGGGATCGACTCGATCATCCGGGCGCCGGCGGCGGGAACGATCCTGACGCGCGCGGTGAACCCGGGCGACCCGGTCGTCCCGCTCACGTCGTACCAGCCGGGCACGGAGCTCGCGACCATCGCCGACATGAGCGACCTCATCTTCAAGGGGACCGTCGACGAGATCGACGTCGGCAAGCTCCACGTCGGCCTCGAGGCGCGCATCAAGGTCGGCGCCCTGCCGAGCGACGTCGTCACGGGGAAGGTGGCGCGGATCGCGCCCCAGGCCCAGCAGAAGGACGGCGCGACGCTCTTCGACGTCGAGATCGAGCTCGACCCCGGCCAGGAGATCGTCCTCCGCGCGGGGTACTCGGCGAACGCCGACCTCGTCATCCGCGAGAAGAAGGACGTCGTGACGATTCCCGAGCGCCTCGTGACGTTCGAGGACGGCGGGAAGAAGGCCTTCGTCGAGCTGCCGGGGAAGAGCCCGAAGGACGAGCCGAGGAAGGTCGAGATCAAGACGGGGATCTCCGACGGCCTGAACATCGAGGTGACCTCGGGCGTGAAGAAGGGCGACCAGCTCGTCCAGCGGCCTCCGAAGCAGATCAGCTAGGGCCGGGAATCGACGAGGAGATTTCGACGTGCTCCGC
>CALMDF010000022.1 GCA_937864895.1 uncultured Holophagales bacterium
ACTATAACGGTCCTAAGGTAGCGAAATTCCTTGTCGGGTAAGTTCCGACCTGCATGAATGGCGTAACGATCTGGGCACTGTCTCCGCAACGCGCTCGGCGAATCTGTACTCCCGGTGAAGATGCCGGGTACCCGCACGTAGACGGAAAGACCCTGTGCACCTTTACTACACCCTGGCCCTGAACTTTGGTGCTGTCTGCGCAGGATAGGTGGGACGCTTTGAACCTGGGGTTTTGGCCTCGGGGGAGCGGACGGTGAGATACCACCCTGGCGACACTGGAGTTCTAACCTAGGCCCATCATCTGGGCCGGAGACACGGTCAGGCGGGTAGTTTGACTGGGGCGGTCGCCTCCTAAAATGTAACGGAGGCGCTCAAAGGTATGCTTAGGCGGATTGGAAACCCGCCGTTAAGTGTAAAGGCAGAAGCATGCTTAACTGCGAGACGGACAGGTCAAGCAGGTGGGAAACCAGGACTTAGTGATCCGGTGGTTCTGTATGGAAGGGCCATCGCTCAACGGATAAAAGGTACGCCGGGGATAACAGGCTGATCTTGCCCAAGAGTTCACATCGACGGCAAGGTTTGGCACCTCGATGTCGGCTCATCGCATCCTGGGGCTGAAGCAGGTCCCAAGGGTCCGGCTGTTCGCCGGTTAAAGCGGTACGTGAGCTGGGTTCAGAACGTCGTGAGACAGTTCGGTCCCTATCTCGTGTGGGCGCAGGAAATTTGAGGGGCCCCGACCCTAGTACGAGAGGACCGGGTTGGACGAACCTCCTGTGCACCGGTTGTCGCGCCAGCGGCACACGCCGGGTAGCGGAGTTCGGTAGGATAAGCGCTGAAGGCATATAAGCGCGAAGCCGACCCCAAGATTAGATTTCCCTGGGGGCAACCCCCTGAAGGACCGTGGGAGACGACCACGTTGATAGGCTGGGTGTGGAAGCTGCCAAGCTACGGCAAGGCGCGAAGCTGACCAGTACTAATCGTCCGTGAGGCTTGGCCATAAAATTCTTGAGGCGCGAAGTGATCGCACGAAACTAAATGACGACTCGATTCTGGGACTTGGTAAGTAATCAAGTTTTCCGGTGGCCATATCGAAGGGGTCCCACCCGTTCCCATTCCGAACACGGCAGTTAAGCCCTTCGGAGCCGATGGTACTGCACGGGTTAACTGTGTGGGAGAGTAGGACGCCGCCGGAAATTTATGAATCGCCCGGGTTTACAGCCCGGGCGTTTCTCTTTTCCGCGCCGGCCGGCGCGGCGTGTGGCGGCGATTCCCCCGCCAAAGCCAATACAATCCTCCGGATGACCGCCGATTCGCTTGGAGAGGGTTCCGCCCGCGGGACCGCGGTCCGGGGCGCCGCAGTCGGGCTCCTTCTCGCGGCGGCCCTCCTGGCGCCGGCGATCCTGTCCGGGGGAGTGCCCGCCCGTGGCGACCTCCCGGACTTCTTCTGGCCGATGAAGGCCTACACGGCCGAACGCTGGGCTGCCGGAGAAGTCCCTCTCTGGAACCCCCTTTCCGCGAGCGGCGAGCCGTGGCTCGCGCAGCTCCAGAGCGGCGCCCTCTACCCGGGCGACCTTCCCTTCCTCCTCGGCTGGAAGGAAGGGGCGCTCCTCGGGATCGCCCTCCACCTGGCGCTCGCGTCGGCGGGAGCGGCTTACTGGCTCTGGTCGCTCGGGGCGTCCCGGCCCGCATCTCTTCTCGCCGGGGGGCTCTTCGCGGGGGGCGGGGCGTTCCTCTCCCTCGTCCCCGTATACAACAACGCCTGCTCGGCCGCCTGGCTCCCGTGGCTCTTCGCCTGCGCGAGGCGCGTGGTGGTCGGACAGTCTAGGGGAGCCGGACTCGCCGTGGCCGTCGCCGGGGCCTTCCTGGCCGGGGAACCTGCGCTCGCGGCGGCGGGAAGCGTCGCGGCGATCGTCCTCGCCGTCTATGCCGGCACGGAAGGGGAGGCCCCCGCCACCGAGGCCCCCCGCCTCCGTCTCCTGGCCAGGGCGGGGATCCCCCTTCTCGTCGGGCTCGCCCTCGCCGGGGCGGCGCTCCTTCCGTTCGGAACGCTCCTTCGCGATTCGGAAAGACGGGAGAGCACGACCCGGGAGGAGGCTCTCGCCCAGCCCGTGGGCCGGTCCGACCTGGCCGACCTGGTCGCTCCGCCAATCGCGGAGACGACCCGCGCGCCGGCCCCGGGCCGGGGCGGCTACCTCCTGACTCTCGCTTTCGGAGCCCTTCCTCTCCTCCTGGTCACGGGTGTCGGCGCGGGCTTTCCCGGGCGGAGGCGCCTGCTCGCGGGGCTCGCCGTCCTCGGAGCGGGCGGCTTTCTCCTGTCGCTTGGGCAGAAGGGGCTCCTGGCGCCGGTTCTCTTCGACCTCGGCGTCCTGAAGGGTCTCCGTTTCCCGGCGCGCTGGGCCGTCTTTCCGCACCTCGTTCTCGCGGTCGCGGCCGGGGCGGGACTCGACGGCTGGCTCTGGGGGAGGTTCGGCAAGGCCCCGGGCCCGGCTCCCGGAGACGAAGGCTTCGCCGAGGCCCGGGAGAACCGGGCCCGGCGGACGGTGACCCTTTCGGCCCTCGCGCTCGGGATCGCCCTCGCGGCGCTCCTCGGGGCGACGGCCTGGCTCGCGCCCGAAGCGCGGGCCTCGCGGGACCAGGTCCGCACCCTCCTCGCCGCGGCCCTGGCCCTCGCCGGAATCGGCCTCGTGGCGGCCGCCCGGATCTCGCCCGCCGGACCTTCCCGCCGTGTGGGGACGGTCCTCGCGGCTCTCGCCGTCCTCCCCCTTCCCGTCTTCGGCGGCGAAGCGCTCGCCCCGGCGCCTGCCGGAGCGATCTCGCGGGCCCCCGGCGCGCTCGGGGAGCTCGCCCGCTCTCCCGACGGAGGGCGGGTCTTCGCCCCGGCCGGGCACGACCGGACCCTCTCGCTCCGCTGGCGATACGCCGGCGGCTCGAGCTGGGGAGAGGAGTCGGTCTCCCGGGCGTCCGCGGCGCTCGCGGGATACACCAACCTCTTCCACGGGATCGCTTCGGTGAGCTCGGCCTCGCCGATCGGCAACCCCCGGGCGGAGCGGCTCGTCGGCGTGGCGCTCGCCGGCGGCGACCCGGCGGTTCTCCTCCCCCTCCTGAACGTGCGCCACGTGCTGACCCCGTTCCCGGCGAGGATCCCGGGCCTCCTCCCCGGCGTCGAAAAGGGCGGCGTCCACCGCTACGACGTCCGGGGCCCCTTCGGCCGCACCTGGTTCCCGCTCGAGCACCGGATCGTCTCCGACGGGGAGGCCTTCGCCGCCCTTCGCCGGCCGGGATTCGACCCCGGGAAGACGGCGCTCGTGGCCCCTCCCCCGGAGGGGACAGGCCTTCCGCCGGCGCGTCCGCGCGGCGGCTGGGCCGTGGCGCGCTTCGCGAAGGACGAGCCCGAGAGAGCGGAGCTGACGACGGACGCCTCGGCTCCTTCCCTCCTCGTCTTCACCCGCTCGTGGGACCGGGGCTGGAAGGCGAAGGTCGACGGCGTCGAGGTCCCGGTGCTGAGGGCCCAGCTCGCCTACCTCGCGGTCGTCGTCCCGGCCGGCGAGCACCGCCTCGAGCTCGCCTACCGCCCCGTCTCGTTCCGCATCGGTCTCTACGCCTCGGCGGCCGGGCTGCTCGCCCTCCTCGGCCTCGCGCTCTCGGGCCCGCCGCGAAGGGGACGTCCTTGAGACCGGAGGACGTCCTCCTCCTCCCCTTCGTCTTCGCGATCGGCGCCGTCGTCGGCTCCTTCGCCAACGTCTGCATCCACCGCATGCCGAGGGGGGAGTCGGTTGTCTCGCCGCGCTCGCGCTGCCCCGGGTGCGCGACGCCGATCGCGGCCTCGGACAACGTCCCGATCCTCTCCTGGCTCCTCCTCCGGGGACGCTGCCGCGCCTGCCGGGCTCCGATCTCCCCCCGCTACCCGCTCGTCGAGGCGCTCGTCGGCGCGCTCTTTTTCGCCGCGGCCTTCCTCCACGGCTTCGGCCCGCTGGCCCTCGCGGGGGCGATCCTCGCGACCGCGGCCGTGATCCTGACGGCGACCGACCTCGAGGCCCGGGTCCTCCCGGACGAAGTCACCCTCGGCGTCCTGGCCCTCGGCCTTCTCGTCGCCGCCTGGCGCGACCTTCCGGCAGTCCGCGCCGACGGCCTGGCGGGGTTCGCGGGGCACCTCCTCCCCGCGGCCGCGGGAGCGGCCTTCGGCGCGGCGCTCGTCTGGGGAGTGGGAGAGGCCTACCGGCTCGTCAGGGGCGCGGAAGGAATGGGGTTCGGCGACGTCAAGATGATCGCGATGATCGGGGCCTTCGTCGGCCCCGCAGGGGTCCTCCTGACCCTCTTCCTCGCCTCGGCCGTCGGGACGGTCTTCGCGGGCCTCCCGGCGCTCGCGCGAAACGTCGCCTGGAGCATCTCCTGCGCGGCGGCGCGCGGCTCGGCAGAACGGGCTTCCCGGGAAGGCCGGCGGCGAGGCCTCCTCCTCTCGCCGGACGGCGAGGTCCGCGCCGCGGGCGGACGCTGGCTCGAGATCCCGGGCGCGGTCCCGGAGGGGAGCCCGATCGAGGCGGCCGGCCCGGTCGCGCGTCCCGTCGTCGCGTTCGCGCGTCTCGCCCGTCGCCGGGCCGCCGCCGGCCGGTCGACGGCCTTCGGCCGGCTCGCCGTCGAGGACGAGACGGGAGAGTTCTTCCGGGTCCTCGCCGCGCGGGGCGGGGCGGTGCCGGGCGGCCTCCTCGTCCTCCTGTCGCGGGTCGACGTCCCCTTCGGCGTCTACCTTGCGGTGGCGTCGCTCGTCGCGTGGCAATGGGGAGGCAGGGCCCTCGAGCTCCTCGCCGCCGGCCTCGTGATCCCGGGCCGGAGCCTCCTTCCGTGAGCCCCTCCTCCGGCCCCTGGGAGCGGGAGGTCCGCCGCTTCGTCCTCTCGGGCCTCGTCTTCGTCTTCTTCCTCGCGGGGGCCTCCCTCGTCGCCCTGAACATGACCACGCGCTGGGCGCTCGGGCAGACGGAGGAGCGGCTCGTCGCCGAGGCGCGGGCGATCGCGAACCGTGTCGCGCAGTCGCCCGACCCGGCCGGCTCGCTGTCGTCGGACGCGGGGGCCCTGCGCCTCGTCAGGGGCTTCGCGCCGCGGCAGGGCGCTCTCTTTGACGCCTCGGCGTCCCGCGTCCTGACTGTGGCGGGCCTTCC
>CALMDF010000023.1 GCA_937864895.1 uncultured Holophagales bacterium
GCGTCGGTCAGCTTCGCCACGAGGACGTCGTCGAAGGCATTGCGCAGCTCCGGCCGGTCGAGGACGACGCGCGCGACGCCGGGCCGCGGGCGCTCGAGGCGAAGGGGCGCCGTCACCTCAGGACCTCGACCGCCCCCGCGGCGGCGAGGGGGATCTTCACGTCCCCGGTGCCGAGCTTGAGGACGAGCTCTCCCCGGAGCTGCCCCGAGAGGGTCCCGCCCGAGACGAGAGCCTTCGCCGCCGTGGAGAGTGCCGCGGCGTTCGAGACGGTGAGGGGGAGGACGATCTCGTTTTCCCTGCCCGGCCGAACGAGGAGCCCCTGGCGGCTTCCGCGGGCGACGGCGTTCCCCTCCGACCAGAGCTCGTACTTCACGCCCCGGAGCGCCACGTCGAAGCGGAACGGGTTGTAGACGGCGATCCTCGCCTCGCCCTTCGTCTCGGCGAGGCCGATGCCCGAGAGGCGCGCCCCCGCGAAACGCACGAACGCGTCCGCGAGCTCGCGGCGGGCGACGAGGTCCGCGGTTCCGGGGCGGAGGGCGCCGGCGGCGTCGACGGTGGCGGCGGTCCCGGCTTCGCCCGAGAGAGTCCCCTTCAGCGTCACGGGAACGGACACCGGACTCCCCATCTCGACGACCCCCTTCGGGACCGGCGCGAGGTCGAGCTCGACGAGGAAGACGGCGTCCCAGCCGTCGCCCGACGGCTGGACGGCGACGCTCACCGGGAGCTTCACCGGCACCGGGACGCCCCACGCCGTGGCCTCCCCCCGGAACGTCTGGCGCGCGCCTCGAGCGGCCTGGGGAAGAGTGGTCCTCACGAAGAGAAACGCCTTCTCGCGGGTCAGCGTGGTGACCTCGACGGCGCGGACCGTCCCTTTCCGGGGCGTCGCCTCAGCGGCGGGGAGGACGAGGAGGAGGAGGGTGGCGAGGAAGGGCGCGAGGAGCTTCTTCACGTCGTGCCTCACATCCTGAAGACACCGAACGGCGTCGGCGGGATCGGGGCGTTGTGGCAGGCCGAGAGGGCGAGGGCGAGGACGGTCCTCGTCTCGGCCGGGTCGAGGATGCCGTCGTCCCAGAGCCGGGCCGTAGCGTAGTAAGGGCTCCCCTCGGCCTCGTACTTCTCGAGGGTCGGCCTCTTGAACGCGGCCTCCTCGTCGGCGTCCATCGGAGGCTGCCCCTGCCTCTCCCTCTGCTCGTTCTTCACGGTGGCGAGGACGCCCGCGGCCTGCTCGCCCCCCATGACGCTGATCCTCGAGTTCGGCCAGCTGAAGAGGAAGCGCGGCTGGTAGGCCCGGCCGCACATGCCGTAGTTGCCGGCGCCGAACGAACCGCCGACGAGGAGCGTCAGCTTCGGGACGGCGGCGTTCGCGACGGCGTGGACCATCTTCGCGCCGTCCTTGGCGATGCCCCCGTGCTCGTACGCCTTGCCGACCATGAAGCCCGTGATGTTCTGGACGAACAGGAGCGGCACCCGCCGCTGGCAGGCCATCTCGATGAAGTGCGTCCCCTTGAGCGCCGACTCCGAGAAGAGGATCCCGTTGTTGGCGAGGATGCCGACCGGGAGGCCCGCGATCCGCCCGAAGCCGCAGACGAGCGTCGCGCCGTAGCGCGGCTTGAACTCGTGGAGGCGCGACCCGTCGAGGAGCCTCGCGAGGACCTCCCGGATCTCGAGGGGCCGCTTCAGGTCGCGCGGGAGGACGCCGTAGAGCTCCTCGGCCGGGTAGAGCGGCTCCTCCGGCGCGGCGAGGTCGCCGGAGAACGTCTTCGTCGTGTTCAGGCGGGCGACGATCTCGCGGACCATCTCGAGCGCCTCGGCGTCGCTCCCCGCGAGGTAGTCGGCAACCCCGGAGATCCGGGTGTGGACGTCGCCGCCTCCCAGCTCCTCGGCCGTCACCGCCTCCCCCGTCGCGGCTTTCACGAGCGGCGGGCCGGCGAGGAAGATCGTTCCCTGCCCCTTCACGATGACGACCTCGTCCGACATCGCCGGGACGTACGCGCCGCCGGCGGTGCAGGAGCCGAGGACGGCGGAGACCTGCGGGATCCCCGCAGCCGACATGCGGGCCTGGTTGTAGAAGATCCGCCCGAAGTGGTCCCGGTCGGGGAAGACCTCGGCCTGCAGCGGCAGGAACGCCCCCCCGGAGTCGACGAGGTAGACGCACGGGAGCCGGTTCTCGAGGGCAACCTCCTGCGCGCGGAGGTGCTTTTTCACGGTGAGGGGGAAATACGTCCCGCCCTTCACCGACGGGTCGTTCGCCAGCACCATCACGTCCCGGCCCGAGACGCGGCCGACGCCGGTGACGAGGCCCGCGCCGGGCGCCTGGCCGTCGTACATGCCGTCGGCGGCGAGCGGCGAGAGCTCGAGAAAGGCGGTGCCCTGGTCCAGGAGCCGCTCGATCCGGCCGCGGACGGAGAGCTTTCCGAGCTCGGCCTGCCTCGCCGTCCCTTTCGAGCCGCCCCCTTCGCGGGCCGTCGCCACCCGCAGGCGGAGGTCCCGGGCGAGCGCCTCGTGGTGCTCCCTGTTGAGTCGGAAATCCTCGGACGTGGTGTCTGCGCGGCTGGCGAGAACGTCGCTCACCCGAGGATTCTAGCGGCGGCTCTCCCGCGCCACCCGCTTGATCCGCCGGAACGCCTCGCCGTCGCCGCCCGCTAGGGAACGGAGCCTGGCGTCGAGCTCGCCCTCCGACCTGACGACGAGGTCGACGAGGCCGTTGGCGACCGCGCGCTCCGTCGCGATCGCGTCACCGCGACCGAAGAGCTCGGCGAGGGCCGCGGCCGGCAGACGCCGGCCGAAAGCCCGGGGCTGCGCGTCGGCCCAGGCGAACGTCGCGGACGGGAACGCGATCACGAGGTCGGAGGCGAGGAGGAGGTCGACCCCCGAGCCGAGGCACGCGCCGCGCACGACCGCGACGGTCGTCGCCTCGAGCGAAGCCCACGCCTCGATCGCGAGGCGCCTCGCCCAGGCGAGAGAAACCGGCTCTTCGGCGGACGTGGCCCCCGACGCGAAGAGGCCCTCCCGCGCGCCCTCCAGGACGACGACGCGGATCGACGGCTCCACTGCGGTGGCGCACGCATCCGCGAACCGGTTCAGGAGGCGTTCGTCGAGGAAACCCCGGGCGTCGCCCGGGACGAGCCGGAGGGCGAGGACGCCGCCCGGACGGACCTCGCTCTCGACGGGAAGACCCGGGGGCTCA
>CALMDF010000024.1 GCA_937864895.1 uncultured Holophagales bacterium
CGATCCTGGCGGCTTCGTCGATCGGGACCTTGTCGACGTTGATCACGAGGTTGTAGAGGAGCGGGTCGGTGATGTCGACCTGGAAGTAGCGGCGGATGAAGCGCTGGCGCGCCTTGTCCTCGGCCAGGACGTGGGCCAGCGCCGCCTTCTTCGACATGCCGTGCTGCTCGGCCGTGCTGGCGACGCGGAGCTCGAGCGGAGCGACGAGGCGGACGTGAAACGCCTGCGGGAGGTGGCCGACGATGACGTTCGCCCCGCGCCCCACGACGACGACGTTCCCCATCTCGGCGAGGCGGAGGATCGTCTCCGTCACCTCCTGCATCGGTTTCCAGGTCGCCCGGTGGAGTCCCATGAGCTCCTCGATGACGAAGGAGATCCCGGAAAGATGGTCCTCGGGCGACCAGGAGGCGAGCCGCTCGGGGAGAGCCTCGTCCTCCAGGATTTTGTCGACGAGCTCGCGGTTGACCATGGCCCAGGGGCCGCGTCCCTTGGGCTGCGCCCTCTCGAGGTAGCGGCAGAGAGCCTCTCCGAAGGCGATCCCCCCCGAACCGGTCTCGCGGGACACGGTGACGACCGGTCGCCGGCGTTCCCGCGCCTTCGGCGGTCCCTTGGGGGAGGCCCCGAGGTGGGCCGCGACGAACGCGAGTGTCCGGGCTTCGGACGAGTCAGAGGTCATGGCGATCCTCCTTCCGGGTCACGAAGGTCGGGAGCCTCGGCCAGTCTAACTCCGGGCCGAGCGGCCGGGCCGGCGCGCGGAGCGCCGCGCGGCGCAGAGTGTAGAGCGTAGACCAGACCCCGATCGGGGGAGGGGTGCGGGGCGGAAGGGTGGTCGTTGCTGCGGCGCGGCGGATATGATCACGGACCGATCCCGACCCGATTCCCGACGCAACCCCCCGGAAGGAGCAGAGACGGATGAAGTACGAAGGGCAGGCGATCCAGACCGTTCCCCTGGACGGAGGCTTCGTCGAGCTGAAGTTCGACCTGAAGGGCGACTCCGTCAACAAGTTCAACGCCCTGACCCTGGGCGAGCTGAAGGAGGTCGTGGAGGGGCTGAAAACGTCGCCTCCGAAGGGGCTCCTCGTCACGAGCGGCAAGGACGTGTTCATCGTCGGGGCCGACGTGACGGAGTTCCTGACGCACTTCAAGAGGACCGAGGAGGAGCTGACGGCCTGGCTCCTGGCGGCCGACGCGGTCTTCAACGGCATCGAGGACCTCGACTGCCCGTCCGTCGTCGCGCTGAACGGCTTCTGCCTCGGCGGCGGCTTCGAGCTGGCCCTCTCGGCCCACTTCCGCGCGGCCTCGACGGCGGCGAAGGTCGGGCTCCCGGAGACGAAGCTCGGCATCTTCCCCGGCTGGGGCGGCACGGTCCGCCTCTCGAGGATGTGCGGGGCCGACAACGCCATCGAGTGGATCGCGACGGGCGAGCAGTACCCGGCCGCGGAGGCGCTGAAGATCGGTGCCGTCGACGCCGTCTGCGAGCCGGAGAAGCTCCGCGAGGTGGCCCTCCGGATGCTCCAGGACGCCGCGGACGGGAAGCTCGACTGGAAGACGCGCCGCGACGAGAAGAAGGCCCCGCTCCCGCTGAACAAGGTCGAGGCGGGCATGGTCTTCGAAGGCGCCAAGGCGTTCGTCGGCGGCAAGGCCGGCCCGAACTACCCGTCCCCCGTCGCCGCGATCGAGGCGATGCAGAAGGGTGCGGGCCTCTCGCGCGACGAGGCCCTGAAGATCGAGGCGGCGACCTTCGCGAGGATCGCGAAGACCCCGACGGCCCACGGGCTCGTTTCCGTCTTCCTCGGCGACCAGCTCGTCAAGAAGCTCGGCCGGAAGGCCTCGAAGGGGGCGAAGCCCGTGGAGCGCGCGGCGGTCCTCGGCGCCGGGATCATGGGGGGCGGCATCGCCTACCAGTCTGCGTCGAAGGGGACGCCGATCCTCATGAAGGACATCGCGCCGAAGGCGCTTCAGCTCGGGATGGGCGAGGCCGCCAAGCTCCTCGAGAAGCAGGTCGAGCGGGGGAAGATGACGGCCGGGAAGATGGCCCAGGTTCTCGCCGGCATCACGCCGACCCTCTCCTACGGCGACTTCAAGGCGGTCGACTTCGTCGTCGAGGCGGTCGTCGAGAACGAGAAGGTCAAGAAGTCGGTCCTCGCGGACGTCGAGGCGAATGCGAAGGAGGGGGCGATCCTGGCGTCGAACACCTCGACGATCTCGATCACCCGTCTCGCCGAGGCGCTGAAGTTCCCGGAGAACTTCTGCGGGATGCACTTCTTCAACCCGGTCCCGCGGATGCCGCTCGTCGAGGTCATCCGCGGCGCGAAGTCGAGCCCCGAGACGATCGCCACGGCGGTCGCGTACGCGACGGCGATGGGGAAGACCCCGATCGTCGTGAACGACTGCGCCGGCTTCCTCGTGAACCGCGTCCTCTTCCCCTATTTCTCCGGGTTCGAGGCGCTCCTCCTCGACGGGGTCGACTACAAGCGGGTCGACAAGGTCATGGAGAAGTGGGGCTGGCCGATGGGCCCGGCCCTCCTCCTCGACGTCGTCGGCATCGACACAGGCGTCCACGCCGACAAGGTCATGGCCGCCGCGTTCCCCGACCGGATGGCCCACGAGGGCGAGAGCGCGATCGAGAAAATGGTCGCGGCCCAGCGTTTCGGCCAGAAGAACGGGAAGGGCTTCTACACCTGGGAGCCGCAGAAGAAGGGGCCGCCGAAGAAGAACGTCGACCCGTTCACCGAGGAGCTCCTGAAGGCGCACGCGAAGGGGACCCCCGAGGTCACCGACGCCGGGATCGTCGAACGGATGATGCTTCCGATGCTCCTCGAGTGCTCGCGCTGCCTCGAGGACGGCATCGTCGAGACCCCGACCGAGGTCGACCTCGCCCTCGTCTACGGCCTCGGCTTCCCGCCGTTCCGCGGAGGGATCTTCCGCTGGGCCGACGCGACCGGCGCGCCGGCGCTCCTCGCGGCCGCAGAGAAGAACGCGGCCCTCGGCGCCCTCTACGCCCCCACCCAGCAGCTTCGCGACCTCGCCGCCACGGGCAAGGGCTTCCACGGAGAGTGATGAGATGAAAGACGTCGTCATCGTCGATGCCGTCCGCACCCCCATGGGCCGCTCGAAGGGCGGCATCTTCCGCAACGTCCGGGCCGAGAACCTGTCGGCCGACCTCGTCAACGCCCTCCTCGCGCGCAACCCGGCGGTCGACCCCGCCGAGGTCGACGACGTGATCTGGGGCTGCGTCCAGCAGACGCTCGAGCAGG
>CALMDF010000025.1 GCA_937864895.1 uncultured Holophagales bacterium
GGTGGGCCGCCCGGTACTGCTCGACGGCCTGCGTCGGTGTCGTCACGGCCGCGCCGGGCGGGACGAGGGGAGCGAGGAGCCGCGCGGCCCGGGCCGCCTCGCCGGGATCGGCGAAGCGGAGGGCGAGAAGGTCGACCGGGTAGTCGGCCGCGGGCTCGGCCGAGGCGTGCGGCTCGGTGCCGAGGGGAACGAGGATCCCCGTGTCCCAGTCGACGCCCGCCAGCTCTCCGCCGCTCCCGGCGACCGAGGCGGACGGGCGGAGGACGCCGACGGCCTCGTAGGTCTCCGCTCCGACCGAGAGGCGGGTCCCGAGCGGGTCGCCGTGGCGCGCGAGGTCGGCGGCGAGCCTCGCCCCGAGGAGGGCCAGGCGCGAGCGCGAGCGCTCGTCGTGCCCGCCGAGGAGCCGCCCTCTCCCGGCCTTCAGGCCGAAGAGGTCGAGCGTGCCGGGGCCGACGCCGTAGACGGTGGCAGGGACGGCCAGGGGCCCGCTCCTCACGACGGCCGGGACGACGCGCACCCCGGCCGCGCCGGCGAGGCCCGGGAAACGGACCCGCGCCCCTTCGAGTCCGGCCGTCGTCAGCGGGCTCGGCGCGCCGCGCGCGGCCCTCACGAAGACGTTCGATGGCCCCGCGGCCTCCACGGAGCGGAGCAGCTCGCGGCGCCCCCCCTGGACGATGGAGACGAGGGCCACGAGGACGGCCGCCCCGGCCGCCACGCAGAGGAGCCCGGCGCGGGTCCGCTGGGGGTCGAGCCGGAGCGCCTCGACGGCCGTCTCGGCCGCCCGGGCCCACGATTCGCCGGAACCCGCGGCTTCGGTCCGGGAGGCTCTGGCCGCGGCGGCTGACGTACACTCGTTCATGAACGGGTTCATCGTCGCGCAATGAGGAAGCAGCTCGGAAAGTATCTCATCGAGGCCGAGCTCGGCCGGGGCGGAATGGGCGTCGTCTATCGAGCCCACCAGCCGTCCCTCGAGCGGACGGTCGCCATCAAGCTCCTCTCGTCGGACCTGATCGGCGACCCGGACGGCGTCCGCCGTTTCCGCCTCGAGGCGAAGTCGGTCGCGCGGCTGAACCACCCGAATATCGTCCAGGTCTACGACATCGAGGAGGAGGAGAACCTCATCTACCTCGTGATGGAGTTCGTCGACGGCGAGAGCCTCGACGGCCTCATCTCGAAGACGGTCCTCACCGAGTCGCGCTGCCTGAAGATCGTCGCCGACATCGCGGACGCCCTCCACTTCGCCCACGAGAAGGGGATCGTCCACCGCGACGTGAAGCCCGCGAACGTCCTGATGACCTCCGACGGGCGCGTGAAGGTCGCCGACTTCGGCCTCGCCTACCTCATCGACCGCGAGGGGGGGACGACGCGGACCGGCTTCCTCGTCGGCTCGCCGAACTACATGTCGCCCGAGCAGGCGACGGGCCAGAAGATCGACCGCCGCAGCGACATCTACTCCCTCGGCGTCGTCCTCTTCCGGATGCTGACGGGGCGCGTCCCGTTCGTAGCCGAGTCGAGCCACGCGGTCCTCTTCATGCAGGTGGGGCAGGAGCCGCCCGACCCGCGCGAGATGAACAAGGGGATCTCCCTCGTCACGCGCGGCCTCGTCCTGAAGGCGCTCAACAAGAAGCCGGAATCGCGCTTCCAGACGATGGCGGAGTTCCGCGACGCCCTCCTCCGGCAGTCCGCCGCGCTCGCCGCGGGCATGCCCGGCGAGATCTCCATGGACGAGGGGACGATGGCCCTCGGCACCGACGACGTCCGCGCCGCGCTCGGGCGGGCGCACGTGGACGCGCACGGCATCTCGATGCCCCCGACGCCCGAGGCGACGAAGGCGACGGCCCGGATGCAGGCGCCGGTACCGCCTCCCCCCACGCCGGCTCCGGGCCCCCCGACGAGGACGACCGGCCCCCGGCCGGCGCGCCCCGCCGCTCCGCCCCGGTCTCCCGTCCTCCCGATCGCCATCGTCGCCTTCGGCCTGGTCGTCCTCGGCGTCGGCGGGACCGTCGTCTGGAAGAGCGGCCTTCTTCCCGGCCTCGGGTCCCGGCCCACGCCGGCCCCGGTTCCGACGGCCGCCCCGGCCCCGACCCCGGCCCTCGCGGCCCCGACCCCGTTGGCCGAGCCGACCGCCGCTCCGACCCCGGAGGCGCCCCTGCCGACGGCGGTTCCCGAGCCGACGGCGGCGATCGTCGTGAAGGTGCCGACCGCCCGCCCGCGCGCCACGCCGCGCGTGGAGATCAGGATCGCCGACGCCCGGACGCCCTCGGCCTCGACCCCCTCGGGCGACTCCGTCTGCGTCACCTCCAACGCGACGAGCTTCGCCCAGGGGAAGACGATGGGCTTCGCGCCCGGCTTCGACGTCTCCGGCGGGACGCAGGCCCGCGCCGCCAAGCCCGACGCCGGGCGCTTCCTGATCGAGTTCGAGGTGACGCCGCGCAAGCCGGTGGCCGGGGAGACGGTGACGATCGAGGCCTACTTCGCCAACGAGGCCGAGCGCGACATCTCCCTCGGCGGGGTCGAGGAGACGGCCCCGGGCAGCTTCACGAGCTTCCGGCCGGTCACCGCGCCCCCCGCGCCGGCGAAGGTGAGGGTCGGCAGGAAAGAGCCGGTCTGGGTCTTCCAGGGGGAGCTGAAGGTCCCGTTCGTCAAGACGATCCGCGTGACCGACGGGTCGGGCGACGCCTGGTCCCGGACGCTCGAAATCGTCCCCTGCAGCTGATCCACGCCCGCGGGCTGTTCCCCCCTGGCGCGGCGGCGGTATAGTCGCCCCCAAGAAACCGAAGTCTCTCGTCACGGCGGTGACCGGCGGGTGAATGTCCTCCCCTCTGGAGCGGCGGACGCCCGGCGGCCCGCGACCGCCCGACTCGAGGAGGAACGACCGTGAAAAAGCCCGTTCCGCTCTCCGCGATTCCGTCCTTCGCAAAGCAGGCGTGGGCCGTCCTCCTCGCCTCGACGCTCGCCACGGGGGCCTTCGCAGCCCCGGCGCCCCAGGCGGACCCGGCCGTGAAGAAGGCCGTGCCGGGAGAGAGCAGCCGCCTCTCCATCGCGCACGACCCGCTGAAGTGCCTCTCGACGGAGGCGCGGCCGCTCGTCGATGCGAAGGTCCTGCCGGGGAAGGAGATGGAGCAGAGCTTCGTCTACTTCCGCGCCGCCGGGACCGAGGACTACTACTACGTCCTCATGACGGCGCGAGCGGCGGAGGACCTCGTCGGCGAGCTTCCGCGGCCGCTCCCGAGCATCCGGGCGATCGACTACTACGTCCAGGCCCTCGACCTCCAGAGCTACTCGAAGAAGACGCCGGAGTACGCCCCGCCCGTCACCGACAGGACGGTCTGCCGGGACGAGCGGACGGCGACGGCGGTCGTGACGCCGTCCTCCCCGCGCGAGGGGCTCACCGTGGGCCTCACCCGCGCCGGGCAGAGCCCCGTGCCCGAGGGATTCAACAAGGAGGACATCGCGAAGGTCATCCTCGTGACCGGGGCGGTGGTCTCCCTCTCGAGCGCCCTGTCCTCGGGGACCGGGGCGGCGGCCGGCGCGAGCGCGGCGGGCGGCGGAGGCCTCTCGACGGGAGCCATCATCGGCATCGGGGCCGGCGTCGTGGCCGGAGGCATCGCGGTGGCCGCGTCGAACAACGGCGGCGGCGAGGAGCCGAACCGCCCCCCGACGCTCGGCTCGGCGAGCGTCACGCCCCTCTACGGTTCCGTCCCGCTCCAGGTGACCGCCACGGCGACCGCCTCCGACCCCGACGGCGACCCGCTCACCTTCTCGTGGAATTTCGGGGCGGGGACGGCGACCGGGGCGACGGCGACTTTCACCTACCAGGCCGCGGGGACCTTCGCCGTCGGGGTGACGGTCACCGACGGAAGGGGCGGCACGGCGGCGAACGCCTCGGTGGCGAGCGTGAAGGTCGACCCGCAGGGGACACCCCAGTACCTCGCGGGTCTCGCGAGCTGGTCGGGCGACGCGGACCTGGACGTTCGGATCGCCGGTCCGGGCGGGATCGACGTGGCCACGCAGCAGGGGGGGCGGAGGATTCCCGCGGGGTGCGGCACGGGGAACCGCACGGAGAGCGTGATCTACGAGGGGAACCGCCTCCCGCCCGGCACCTACACGCTCTACGTGAAGCACGCGGCGACCTGCTCGGGGAGCCCCGCCACGGTCCGTTTCAGCTACTCGGTCCAGGCGACCGCCGGCAGCAAGTGCGCCGGCCTCCTCGACGTCGCTCCCTCGGCCGAGGTCCAGGCCTGCACGTTCACCTTCCCCTGACGCCCCGGGAACGGGCCCGAGGGAGGCGGGGTACCATCGCGCCATGGTTCCGCCTCCCGCGAACATCCTCGTCATCGGCGACGAGCTCGCCATCTCCTGGAAGGACGGATCCGAGAGCTACCTGAAGCTCCGCGACGTCCGCCGCCTCTGCCCCTGCGCCAGCTGCGCGGGGGAGCGCGACCTCTTCGGCCGCCTGGCCAGGCCGCCGCAGAGCCCCTACACCCCGCAGTCCTTCGAGGTCGCCGCGTCCACGCCCGTCGGGAGCTACGCCGTCCAGATCTACTGGAAGGACGGGCACAGCGACGGCCTCTACCCGTGGGCGAAGCTGAAGGAGTGGGCCGAAAACCCGCCGGACCTGCCTCCCCTCGAGGTCAAGACCCTCCTCCCGACACGCTGAGGAGCGCCTGGTGCCAGGCACCTGGGGTCAGGTCTTGATTTTCTATTGTGGGACGTTTCGCTGAGGCCCCTCAGGGCGTTGGCGGCTTCGCCTCGAGGGCCTTTCTCGCGGCCTTGCCGAGGGCGGGGTCCTTCGACTTCTTCGTGACCTCGACGTAGAGGGCCGCGATGGCGCGCGGGCCGGCGGCGAGCGCCTCGAGGTACTTCGCGTTGCCTGCCCGGACGAGAATCGTCTCGGTCATCTTGACCCCGACGACCGAGGCGTTGCGGCTCCAGAAGTCGCCCCGCGTCGTCGCGGCGGCGAGGAGCTCCCGGCGCGCGTCCTCCTTCACCTTCGGGTCGAGGAGCTGCTCGGCGACCTCGTTCCAGCGGTCGAAGCTCCTCGAGATCGGCTCCTCGAACATGAGCCCGAGAGGGAAGAACTCGTCGGGGAAGAGGAACAGCGTCGCGGGACCCTCGGCGGCGGTTCGGGCGAGGAGGGCGTCGAAGTCGGGCGCCTTCTCCTCGGGCCAGGCCGGAGGGACCCGGAACGCGGCGAAGAGCCTCTTCCACGACTCGGAGGCGGCCGCGCGGAGGATCGAGAGGACGACCTCTCGCGGAACGACCTCGGCCGGGCCGTCGGGGGCGAGGCGCGGAAGGTCGACGAAGAGCCAGGTCGTCTCTCCGTCGCTTTCGGCGATGACCTCGTCGAAGCCCCCGAGCGTGAAGAGCGGGACGATCTGGAGACGGGCGGTGACGCGGGGCGAGGCGGGGAGGAGCGCGGCGATGCGCCGGGCCTCGACCATCGCCCCCGGGGTCCCGTCGGTCTCGAGGGCGTCGAGAAGCCTTCCGAAGGTCGTGGCGCGCCGGGAGTAGGTGGAGAGGAGCGGGTCGGGGGTCCCGGCGGCGACCGAGACGAGACGGCCGAGCACGTCCTCGGGATTCCGGCCGCCCCGCGAGAGGGCGGCGCCGAAGGACCGGGAGGAGCGCAGGCGCTTCAGGGCGGCGGAGGCGTCGGGCTTCCCCGCGAGGAGCGCGAGGATGTCGCGGGCCGGACCGACGTCGACGGTCATCGTCACGTCGTGCACGGGGGGGCGCGAGAGATCGACGGGCGGCCCGGAGGACGCGGCCGCGGGAAGCGCGGCGAGAGCCAGGAGGAAGGCGAGCCTACGCAAGGATCGCCTCGCACGCCGACGCGACGTCGGCGAAGCTCGGGAAGACGACGTCCGCCCCGGCGGCGCGGAGCTCCTCGGCGGTCGTCCGGCCAGTCGCGACGGCCACGACCCTCGCCCCGATCGCCTTGCCGCACTCCACGTCGGCGAGGGCGTCGCCGACGACGACGGTCTCCGCGGGCGAGAACGCGCGGCCGGTCCGCTCCAGGGCGCGGGTGAGAGCGATCGGGCCGAGGTCTACCCGGCGCGACGCCTCGTCGCCGAAGACCCCGAACCGGAACCGGTCCCAGATCCCGGCGGCGGAGAGCTTGATCCGGGCCCCGCGCTGCACGTTGCCCGTCAGGAGAGCGGGGACGGCCGCGGGAGAGGACGACACGCGCTCCACGAGGTCGGCGACGCCGGGCTTCAGCTTGGGGGGCTCCTCCGCGAGGGCCTCCTCCAGAAGGTCGAGGTAGAGCTCGAGCGCCGCCGGGCGCCGGGCAGCGACGACGTCGTCCGGGATGCCCGCGCCACGCATGAGGTCGGCCACGATGACGGGGTCGAGCTTTCCCTCGAACCGGTAGGTCTCGATGCCGCCGTCGGTTCCGAAGGTGCGTCTCATCGCCTCGGAGAAGGCCCCGAGCCCGCGCCGGCCGGAGGAGAGGAGCGTCCCGTCGATGTCGAAGAGGACGAGGCGGGCGATCCTCACGGCACATCCTCAGCCCGGTCGAGGCGGCTGGCGAGGTCCGACGCGAAGGGAACGAAAGACGATCGCCAGTAGCCCCAGTCGTGGCCTCCCGGCTCGAGGACGAGCTCGCTCCGTCCGCCCAGCGTCCCGAAGAGCTTGTGGAAGAACGAGGAGACGTCCGCGAGGAGGTACTTGTCCTCCGTGCCGCAGCGGAGCAGGAGCTCCGGCGCCCGGTTGGCGAGGCCGGGCGAGTCGAGGAGGATGGAAGCGAGGTCGTGGCGCCGGTAGCCGTCCGTCGTGCCGCCCTCCCCGAAGACTCTCCGGAAAGCCGGGCGGATGAAGAAGGGGAGGTCCCGCGCGGAGCGGCGCGAGAGCTGCTGGATGGCGGGGGAGAGGCCGCCGGTCACGCCGAAGAGCCCGGGAGAGCGCAGGCCCCAGCGGACGGCCCCGTAGCCCCCCATCGAGATCCCCGCGGCGGCCCGGGCCGTCCGCCGCGGAAGCGTCCGGAAGGAGGCGTCGACCCAGGGGACGAGCTCCGTGTCGAGGAATGCACCGTAACGGACCCCGCCGTTCTCGGCGTCGGTGAACCAGGTGCCGACGCCTCGCGGCGAGACGACGAGCATTTCCGGGAGGCGTCCGGCCGCCATCTCGCCGTCGAGGAGGGCGGCGACCCCCTTGTCGGCGAGCACCCGCTCGTCTCCGAACCCGTCGTGCAGGAAGTAGAGGACCGGGTAGCGTCGGGAGGGGGCCTCGGTCCAGGAGGGCGGAAGCTGTACGACGACCCGCGCCGCCTCGGGGAGGAGGGCGGAAGGGACCACTCGGGACTCGAGCCGCACTTCCGCCCCGGCCGGGGCTGCGGCGAGAAGGAGAGCGGCGAAGGAACGTGAGAGCTTCAGAAGGGCCTCCGGCGGTCATTGTAGGGAGTCCGCCCTCACGTTTCCGTCGTGCTAGCCTCGCCCGGATGCGCAGCCGGCATGGGCCCGGCGCGGGAGGCCCGAGGGAGATGAGCTCGTCCGCTGGGGAAAAGGCGCTCGCCGGGAAGACCGTGATCGTGACGGGGGCCGGCCGCGGCATCGGCCGGGCCATTGCTCTCGCCGCCGCGCGCGCGGGGGCCGCCGTCGTCCTCGCCGCGAGGACCGAGGAGCAGCTCGCGGAGGTGGCTCGCGAGGCCGTCTCCGTCGGCGGCACGGCATTCGTCGTCGCCGCGGACGTCAGGAGGCGCGCCGACGTGGAGCGGCTCGTCGAACGCGCCGTCGCCGAGACGGGGCGCCTCGACGCCGTCGTCAGCAACGCGGGCGTCTTCGTCTGGAAGGCGTTCGACGCCCTCTCCGAGGAAGAGTGGGACAAGGTCCTCGAGACGAACCTGAAGGCGACCTACCTCCTCGTGAAGGCCGCGCTCCCCGAGCTGAAGAAGAGCCGCGGGCGAATCCTGACCGTCTCCTCGGTCCACGGCACCGCGGGAGACGCGAACGTCGTCGCGCACTGCGCGGCGAAGTTCGGCCTCATCGGCCTGACGAAGGCCCTCGCCCTCGAATTGAGACCGCATGGCATCTCGGTGAACGCCGTCTGTCCGGGCTCCACCGACAACCGCGGCCGGAACCTGGAAGGGGTCCCCCACGTCCGGCCGCTCGAGGAGAAGCTCGACGCGTTCGACGTCGCGGCGGCCGCCCTGTTCCTCCTCTCGCCCGCCGCCGAGACCGTCACCGGAGCGGTCCTGGACGTCTGGGGGGGGACGCGCCTCGAGGTGAAGGCGTGAACAATCCGCCCTCGCCGCCGCGGCGTAACGCGGTCGGAGTGAAGAGTGGCCTCAGGTAAGTCCCGCGTCGTCCCGCCCGTGACGAGTCTCGACCTCTCCGGCCCTCTTCTCCTCGCCCTCCTGGGGGGGGATGAGTCCGCCGTCGAGGGAATCGTCTCCCGGGCGCGCTCGCGCGGGGCGGACACCGCCCTCGTCGTGCGCGACCTCGTCATGCCGGCTCTCTCGGAGGTCGGCCGCATGTGGGCGCGCGGCGAGGTTTCGATCGCCGAGGAGCACCTCGCGACGGCCCTCGTCGCCCGGGTCCTGGGTCGCTCCTCCGGAAGCGCGGCCCCCGCGGCGGCTCCGGCCGGCCGCATCGTCTTCGCCTGCCTCGCGGGCGAGTTCCACGACCTCGGCATCCGGTTCCTCGCCGACGTCGCCCGGGAGTGCGGGTGGGACGGCGAGTCGCTCGGCGCCAACGTCCCGCGCGAAGCTCTCGTCCGTTTCGTCTCGCAGCGGCCCCCCGCCGCGCTGGCCCTGTCGCTCTCGCTCGCGGGGCACGTCCCCGAAGCGGCCCGGACGATCGCCGAGATCCGCGCGGTCGCCCCGGAGACGACGGTCTTCGTGGGCGGCCACGCCTTCCGCGAGGACCCGGCGCTCGTGCGTCTCGCGGGGGCCGACGCCGCCTTTGTCGACGCGGTCGCCCTCCGGGACTGGCTCCTCGCGAAAGCGAAGGAGACCCGTAAAGGCGTACCCAACGGCGTCGTCCGCCGCGGCCTGCCGGAGACGATCCCGGCCGCCCTGCGGCGCAAGGTCTCCCGGCCGCGCTGAACGGGTTCCTCCTGCTACAGTTCCGCTCCGTCCGGTAGAGCGCCTGCCCGTAGCTCAGCTGGATAGAGCATCGGCCTTCTAAGCCGAGGGTCAGCGGTTCGAGCCCGCTCGGGCAGGCCAGTCTTTTCCTTCGCCGAGCCGCGTGACCGGTCGCCCTTCCGAATCAGCGCGCCCGTCGCCCGATCGCGAGCAGGTTGTTGCCGCGCGCGGCGGCCTCCTGCTGGAGGCAGAGCCCGGTTTCGGCCGGGACGAGCCGTCGGAGGAGGCGCCGGTTCCGGAGGCTCGCGGGGAGCGCCTCGCCGGGCCCCTCCGGGTGCACGGTGACGGGAAACCCGCGGACCGAAACGTCGACGCACCCCGCCCGTGCGAGGCACGCCCTCGCGACCGACGGGGTGAAGACGAGGACTTCCGGGACGCCGTCGCCGTAACGGACGGAGGCGCGCGTGGAGAGGCGGCGGAGCTCGCCGGGCCGCCCGTCCCGCAGGCTCTTCGCGGCGGCCTG
>CALMDF010000026.1 GCA_937864895.1 uncultured Holophagales bacterium
CTCGTGAAGCTCTCGGAGGAGGGGATGCTCCTCCTTCCGAAGGGGGGCGAGCCACTGCGGATCGCGGCCCGCGCCCGCGAGGTCTTCGACGTCACGGGCGCGGGCGACACCGTCCTCGCGACCCTCGGCGTCGCCCTCGGCGCGGGGCTGCCGCTCGCCGACGCGGCCGAGGTCGCGAACCGCGCGGCCGGCGTCGTCGTCGGGAGGACGGGCACCGCCTCGGTCCGCTGGGCGGACCTCCTCGACGGCCTCACTTCTTCTCCCGCCGAGAAGCTTCTCGAGCGCGGGCACGTCGCGGCCGTCTCGCAGGTGCTCCGGCGGGCGCGGCGGCGGGTCGTCTTCACGAGGGGCTGCTTCGGCCGCCGCCGCCCGGGGCACGTCACGCGCCTCGGCGCGGCGAAGAAGCTCGGCGACGTCCTCGTCGTGGGCCTCAACAGCGACGCCTCGGTGAAGCGCCTCAAGGGGCCCGAGAGGCCGATCCTCTCCGAGCACGACCGGGCCCAGGTCCTCGGCGGCCTGGACGCCGTGGACTTCGTCGTCCTCTTCGAGGAGGACACGCCGGAGGCCCTCATCCGGGAGATCCGGCCCCAGGTCCTCGTCAAGGGGGGCGACTACACCGAGGAGAGCGTCGTCGGCGCGCCGTTCGTCCGCTCCTACGGCGGCGAGGTCGCGCTCGTGGCGCTCGTCCCCGGGCGTTCCACGACGTCGATGGTGACGAAGATGAAGGAGAAGGCGTGATCGACGAGCACCTGTCCGCCCTCGCGGCGACCGCCCTCGCGGCGCGGGAGTCGATGAAGCCGGCCCTCGAGGCGGCGTGCGCGGCCGTCGCGGCCGCCGTGGGCGGGGGAAACAAGGTCCTCGCTTTCGGCAATGGCGGGAGCGCTACCCAGGCGCAGCACTTCGCCGCCGAGCTCGTCGTCCGCTACAAGGACGACCGGCCCGGCCTCCCTTCGATCGCGCTCACCTGCGACGGCGCCATCCTCACCGCCTGCGCGAACGATTACGCCTACGATTACGTCTTCGCGAGGCAGGTCGCGGCGCCCGGGCGCCCCGGCGCCGTCGCCCTCGGCCTCTCCACCGCCGGCACGAGCCCCCACGGCGTCAGGGCCCTCGAGGCCGCGCGCTCCCGCGGAATGGTCACGCTCCTCGTCACCGGCTCCCGCGGCGCCGCCGAGGCGGCGAGGTGGGACCACGGACTCGTCGTCCCCTCCGCCGAAACCGCCCACGTCCAGGAGGTCACCCTCGCCGTCCTCCACCTCCTCTGCAAGGCCGCCGAGGACGGGGTCAGGTCTTGATTTTCTATTTCAGGAAGACGTCACGCCCCGCGTGGGCCGCGTGGCGGGTGCGACGCGACCCGCCTTCCCCGCGTAGAGTGTAGACAGTAGACCTGACCCCATCGGGGATGACCCCTTCGGGGGAGCTCGGTCAGGGCGGGGGCAGGACGGTCGGGACCTCGACTCGCTTCATGCAGGCGTGGTCGAGGGGGCAGCGGGTGAACCGGCAGGGGGCGCAGAGGACGCGCTCGCGGGCGACGCGGAGCCGAACGGGGCGGCCGTCGGGACGGGGGCCGTCCCAGGGGCGGGTGGCATCGGGGTCGGTGGGGCCGAAGACGACGGTCGTCGGGGTCCCGGCGGCGTTCGCGAGGTGGGCGAGCCCGGAGTCGTTGCCGACGAAGAGCTCGGCGGAGGCGACGATGCCGAGGACCTCCGGGAGGGACGTCTTCCCCGCGAGGTCGAAGACGCGCGCCGCAGGGGCGAGAGAGGCGACCCGGGCGTTCATCGGCGATTCCGTCGCGCTCCCGAGGAGGACGACGGGGAGGCCGCGCTCCGTGGCGAGGCGTTCGAAGAGCGCCGCGAAACGCTCCTCGGGCCAGCGTTTGGCCTCGTGCGCGAAGGAGGCGACGTGGGCGGCCGCGAACGGGCCGTCCGGAAGACCCGACTCGGCGAGCTTCGCGCGGGCCGCCCCGCGAAGCGCGGCGGAGACGGGCCACGTGGCGTCGGGAACCCCGGGCATCGGGACGCCCGTCGCCGCGACGAGACGGAGGTGCCGGAAGAGCTCGTGCTCTCCCGGTGGGCGCGAGGGAGAGACGGGGTGCGTCAGGAAGGGCGAACGCAGCTCGCCCCGGTATCCCCAGCGTTCCGGGATGCCGGCGCGGTACGCCGTCCAGGCCGTGGCGAAGCTCCGGGGCAGGAGGATCGCCCGGTCGAACCTCTTCTCCCGGAGCTGCGAAGCGAGGGCGGCCCGGCCGGCGGCGCCGGCGTGGCGGCCCTTCGGCTCCTCGACGAGCACCTCGTCGACCTCGGGAAGCAGCCGGTAGAGCTCGGCGACCCAGGGACGGGCGAGGACGGCGAGGTGGTCCTTCGGGTGGTGAGACCGGAGCGCGCGGAGCGCGGGGAGGGATATGACGACGTCCCCCACCCAGTTCGTGGCGCGGAGGAGGATCCTCACCGGCAGCTCGCGACCCGGTCGAGCTCGTCCTCGAGGAGCCCCGCGGTCCGCTCGATCCGCCTGACGGTCGCCTCGGCACGGCCAGACGAGACGAGGGAAATTCGACGGGGTTCGTCGAGAAGAAGGTCACGGGCCCCGGAGGTCCACGCGACGGGATCGAGGGATGGGAGGAGGTGGCAGCACTTCCCTCCGTGCGTCAGCTCAGAGACTCCTCCGACGTCGTGGGCGAGGGCGGGGCAGCCGGCCGCCATCGCCTCGAGGAGGACGAGCGGCGAGGCCTCGCTGTCGCTCGGGAGAAGGAGGAGGTGGCTCCCGGCGAGGCGGTCCCCCACGTCGTCCACGTTCCCCGGAAACGCGCAGCGGGATTCGACCCCGAGGTCTTTCGCGCGCTGCTCCACAGCCTGACGGGCCGGCCCCTCGCCGAGGAAGGAAACCCGCGCGTCGAGGCCCCCGGCGACGAGGCCGGCGAGGATCTCGACGACGAGGTCCTGCCCCTTCCTTCCGTCGAACGCGCCGGCATGGGTGAGGCGGTACGGGGGCGGGAGGGGCGCCTGCAGCTCGAGGTACGCCGCGGGGGGCAGGCCGTCGGGGACGACGGAGATCCTCTTCGCGTCGACGCCGGCCGCCTCGAGGGTGTCGCGGACGGCGCCCGAGACGGCGAAGAACCGGTCCGCGAGCGCGTACTTGAGCCGCGAGAGAGGGTTGGTCCGGGGGCGAAAGACGACCCGCCGGTGGACGGCGAGGGGAACCCGTCGGGAGGCACGGCTCCAGACCGCGGCGCCGTGGGCCCGGGCGTCCCCGGTCCAGAGGACGTCCGGGCGAATTCTCCGGACGGCCCTGGCCAGCGTCAGGAGGAGACGCGGCGAGGCCTCCGCCGCCGCAGGAAGCGGGAGGACCGGGAGGCCGCCGCCCGCGGCCCGAAGCGCCAGCGGCGACTCCTCGGGCGCGCCGACGGTCACCTCGTGACCGCGCCCGGCCAGCTCGCGGGCGACGAGAAGCGTCTGCACCTGGCCGCCGCGCCAGGCGGAGCCGAGGTCGAGAGCGAGGATCCTCACTGCGTCGAGGATAATCGACGGATGCGTCCGCCCATCTCCGTCGTCTTCATGGTGAAGGACGAGGCCGACCGGCTCGGGCCGTCGCTCGCGTCCGTCGCGTGGGCCGACGAGGTGGTCGTGGCCGACACCGGCTCGACCGACGGCACGCAGGAGCTCGCCAGGTCGGCCGGGGCCCGCGTCGGGGAGATCCCCTGGGAAGGGTACGTCGCCTCGCGAAACCTGGCCCTCGCGCTCGCCACGCACGACTGGATCCTCGTGCTGGACGCCGACGAGACCGTCTCGCCCGAGCTGGCCGGGGCGATCCGCGAGGCGATCGAATCGCCGGGGAACGCTTCCGGCTTCAGCATGCCCCGCCTCTCTCACGTCGGCGGCGTGCCCGTCCGCCACGGCCCCTGGTGGCCCGACCGCAAGCTCCGCCTCGGCCTGAGGTCCAGGGGCCTTCGCGCGAAGGGAGGCCGGGTCCACGAGGCGATCGTCGTGGACGGGGAGGTGCGCAAGCTCTCTCCTCCGATCCTTCACTACCCCTACCGGAACCTGGACGATGCCCTCCGGAAGAACGGTCGGTACGCGAAGCTCTCGGCGGAGGACCAGTTCGAGCGGGGCGTCCGGGGGAGCCTGCTCTTCCTCCTCCTGCGCCCGCCCCTCGAGTTCTTCCGCTGCTGGGTCCTCAAGCGCGGTTTCCTGGACGGCCGGATCGGCGTCGGGATCGCGGTCCTCCACGCGTGGTCCTACGTGCTCCGGACCGCCTTCCTCCTCGAGGCGGGCGAACGGGAGAAGAAGAAACCGAAGGCCTGAGCCTCAGCGCGGAACGAACGGAAGGGGCGAGAGGCCGGAGGGGTCGTTCGTCGCGTTGTCGATTCGTGCGACGGACGCGACCACCGAGCCCGATACCGGCTGGACGAGCAGGGTCGCCCCCTCGACGTCCCCGCTGGAGAACGTCGCGGCGAACGAGTCGAGCTGGACGACCCGCCCGGCGTCGAGGATGAGCTCGCGTTCGCCTCGCGGCCCGTCTCTCCCGAGGAGGACGAGCCGTACCCGCGCGGGGGCGTTGGCCGCGACGAGGACGAGGTTCGAGCGGGCCGCCGGCGACTCGTCGACGCCCGCGAAGGCGACCGGCCGGTCCGGGGTCGCCTCGAGCCCGGCGGCGACGCACGGGAGGTCCTGGGACGAAGGCCCCGCCGCCGGGGCGCTCCGCGTGATCGCGAGAGGAAGGAACGGGCCGCCGCCGGTGAGGAGGAGCGCGCCGGCTCCCGGAGCCTTCGCGGGGAAGAGCGTCGCGAGGAGGTCCGGGACGACGAGGGACGATCCTCCCGGAAGGTGCAGCGTCCCGTGCGCGGGAGCGCCCCCGTCGAGCGGGAGGAGCGTCGCCGAGACGGACGTGGCGAGCGGGGAGTGGAGGAAGAGGTCGCTCCTGAAGACCGCGCCGTTCCGGCCTTCGATCGCGGCGACGGCGGGGACGGTCCAGGCCTTCCCCGCGCCGGCAACGGCCAGGGCGGGGACGCGGTAGGGGTCGTTCGTCGCGCCGTTGGAGACGACGGTGCCCCAGACCTGGACCCTTCCTGCCAGGACCGTGACGCGGACCGCGGCCCCCGCCGCCTCCCCGGCCAGCAGGCCGTCGAGCTGGGCGCGACGGAGCGGCGCGAGGTCGACCGGGAGAGTCCGGCGAGGCTGCCCGGAGGGGTCGAGGACGGCCACCTCGACGGCCGAGGCCTCGAAAGGCGCGAAGAGGGAGACGTTCATCCGCTCGGCTCCGGGGTCCCGTGGCCCGAAGAGAAGCACCTCGGAACCGGCCGCTTCGACGCTCCCTCCGGCGGGAAGGACGGGGAAAGAGAGTCCGTAGGTGCCGGCGGAGGTCACGTTGAAGACGCGGGCGGAGGCGACGACGGCCCCGGCGTCGCCGGAGACGACGCGAAGCCGGAACGGGGTCGCCGCGGTGACCCGGTCCGAGGCGGCAAGGAGCTCCGCGGAGCCGAAGGAGCGGCTCGACCTCGCGGGGATCTGGAGCGGGAACGGGGACGCCTCCCCGTCGAGGAGGAGAGCCGAGAGGACGACCGCCGTCTCCGAGGCGTTCCCCACGGTGAGGACGGTCTCGTACCGCGCGCCGTTCGCGCCCGGGGCGTCGACGAGGGCGGGGACGAGGAGATCCGGCTCGGCGAGCGGGCCGGGCGGCGCGGCCGAGACGACGAGGAGAGAGGAGGCCGATCGCGCCACGAGGCCCGGGAACGTCACCCCCTCCGGGGTCCTCTGGAGCGGGATCGAGGCGCCGTCGAGCGTCGCGGCGAGGACGGGGAGGAACGGGCCGGCGAGGGCGAGGTCGAGCCGGGACCTGCCGGAGATTCCGACGGACAGGCTCCGTGAGGCGTCGAGACCGGCGGCGGGGAGGTCGAGCCTCACGCGGGCCGGCCCCTCGAAGTCGAGGGCGATGCCGTTCGTCGCGGGGTCGGCCGTCGCGTCGAGGAAGACGCGCGTCCCGTCGGGCGGGGACGCGCGAGCGAGGCGCGCCCAGTGGAACGTTCTCTCCCGCGAGCCGTAGGAGAGGCCGGCGACGCGCGGGGGCCGCGACGGGCGCGCCCGCCCGAGGGCCGCGTCGAAGAGGACGGCCGGAGGAATCAGCCGGCGCTGCTCGTGCCCGACGTCGCCGGGGAACCACGTCGCGAAGGCGTACCCGGCCGGGTCCCCCGCGCGCAGCTCCGAAAGAGTCGGGGAGCGCCCGCGCGCGTCGGCGAAGCCGGGCGTCACGGAGACGTGGTGCCCGTTGCGGTAGGGAAAGAAGGCGGAGGAGTCGGGGACGACGGCGTCCGCCTGGCCGTGGAGGACGGCGACGAAGAGGTTGCGCGCGTTCGCGAGGAGAAAGCGGGGCGAGAGCTCGTACCAGCGCGCGAGGACCTCGCCGCCCGCGGAGGGAGGGCCGCCGGCGGCGGAGGCGTAGTCCGGGAAGGCCGGGGACCAGAGCTGCCCCTGGAAGGCGTCGGTCGGCCCCGCGGCGTCGACGAGCGCGGCGAACCGGGAGGGGTTCAGGAGCCCGACGTTCAGGGCCCCGCGACCGCCCTGCGAGAACCCGGCGAGCGCGACGCGATCCGGGTCGATCGGCGCGCGGGCGAGGGCGTCGTCGAGGCAGGCGAGGACGTCGGTCTCGTCGGGGACGCCGTCCACGCCGTCGACGTAGTGGGTCGAGGGGTCGCCCGTTCCGCCCGGGACGCGCCGCCCCTCCCAGAAGACGAGGACGGCGCCCCTGTCGTCGGCACCCTCGAAGTACTCGAAGCTCTGGAACTGCCACCTCGTGCCGCCGCGCCCGTGGAGGAGGAGGACGGCCGGCAGGAGGCTCGTCCCGTCCCACGAGGAAGGGGTCCGCAGGGCGTAGGCGCGGGCGACGCCGTCGGCGGGCGAGACGTAGGTGGCCTGGACGACGACGCCCCGCGGGAGGGCGACGGGAGCGGCCCGGGCCGTGACGGCCACGAGGGCCGCGAGGAGCACCGGGGCCCGGAGGAGCGGCCGCAACGGCCTACTCCCCGAAGACGTGGACGACGAGCGTCCGCCGGTGCGGCGAGGTCCGGTGCTCGGCGAGGAAGATCCCCTGCCACGTCCCGAGGGCGAGCCGGCCGCCCGAGACCGGAATCGTCTCGCTCGAACGGGTCACGGCGCTCCGCAGGTGGGCCGCCATGTCGTCCTCTCCCTCGGCGTCGTGCTCGTAGCGGCCGTCGCCGTCGGGAGCGAGACGCCCGAGCCACGCGAGGAGGTCGGCGCGGGCCGACGGGTCGGCGTTCTCCTGCAGGAGGAGGCTGGAGGAGGTATGGGGGCAGAAGACGACGCAGAGCCCGGTCGTCACGCCGCTCCGGGCGACGATCGCCCCGACCTGGCCGGTCACCTCGTGGAGGCCGCGCCCCGGCGTCCTGACCTCGAGCCGCTCCTGCCGCTGAGTCACGGCGGCGACTCTACGCCAGCTCCGCCGTCTCCTCCGTGACCCCCGTCAGGTCGCGGACGAGCCCGCCGTGACGGCGGTCGAGCCGGAACCCGGGAAGGGGCACGTTCCGGAAGGCGAAGTGCGCGAGGAGCGACCTCACGCCGAGGGCCGCGAGGCGCGTGCAGAGGTCGTCGAGAAGGGCCGTGGAGAGGCCGCGTCCCCGGAGGCTCGGGGCGACGACGAGGCCGTCGAGCTGGGCGGTCCCGGCGCCGAGAAGGGAGTACGAGGCGCCTCCCGCGATCCGCTCGCCGGAATCGAGGACGACGAGGTAGCGCCGCTCGGGCGAGAAAGCGCGCGGCAGCCCGGCTCTCACGAAGAGGCGGTACAGGCGTCCCACCTCGGCCGCGTCGACCGGGTCCCGGACGGTCCACGCGGCGTCCATCCGGTCGACGAGCTCGGTCGCGAGGACGACGTGCTTCACGGCGTCCCCCACGACCGTCACCTCCATCGGCCGGCTCGACCGCGCGGAGGGGAAGACGAGTCGCGTGAAGGCGTGCCGCTCCTCGTCGGTGACGAGCGCGGCGTGAAGGCCCTCCAGCTCGACGAGGTGCGTCGGGCGGGCGCCCGCGCGGGACCGAAGCGCGGAGAGGAGGTCGTCGTAGGCGTCGAGGACCGCGGGGGAGGAGCGTGCGAAGACCGTCCGGCGGAAGAGGCGGTAACGCGCCTCCTCGCCGAGCGTGTCGACGCGATAGAGCCGAAGCAGCGTCTCGGCCGTCTTCTCGCGCTCCGCGAGGGACGCGGCGGTACGCTCCGCCTCCCAGGCCTCGAAGCGGGCCACGGCGGTCTCGAGGGCGAGGGGGACCCGATCGCCCGGGGCGCTCGCGAGCGCGGCGCCCACCGCCAGGAGGAGAGCGCTCCAGGCTTCGGTGGCCGCCTCCGGGACCGCCGCCCCGAGCTCCCGGAGGAAGGTCCGGGCCGGCTCCTCTCCGAGCGCCTCGAAGGCGGCGTCCACGATCCAGGCCGGCTGGAGGACCGGGGCGAGCCGCGGCGAGAGCGCGGCCGTCTCGCGGAAGACGTTCCGGAGCATCGGCTCGACGAGGTCGAGCGGCCCCGCGTACGCCTTCGACCCGGAGATCGAGAGGAGGCACGCCCCGTCGCGGTAGTCCTCTGAGGGGACCGCGACGTTCGAGGGGGCGACCGCGCCGGGGACGAGGAGCCGGCCGCTCCTTTCCCACGCGGTGAAGAACGCGGCGAGGGCCCGCACGACGAGGCTCTTCAGGGTGTGCCCCTCGCCCGCGGGAACGCGCCCCGGGACGGCCGCGTCGCGGAGCCGCTCGGCGAGCGTCAGCTCGTCGACCCACGCGAGCGAGAGGGCGCCGAGGTCGGGTCTCCACGACCCGACCCGCGGCACGACGGGCGGGCCCCACGGGTGGCCCGCGAGCGCGATCATCCGGAGCGTCGTAACCCGGGCCGCTTCCGAGTCGAGGTCGCCGCGCACGGTCAGGAGGAGGTCGTGGTGCGCCCCCGCGGCGGTTCTCACCGAGAGGCGGTAGAGGCGGTAGCGGTGGAGGGAGAGGACGGGCGTCACCCAGATCCCCTCGTCGGGGATGTCGGCGAGGTCGGGCGGGTCGGTCTCGAAGGCGAGCTCGATCGACTCGCGGAGGAACGACGTGCCGAGGAGGAGTCCCTCGAGCGCGCGGATCTCCTCTTCCGGGAGGCCGTCGCGGTAGCAGAGCTTCCTTCGGCCCTCCGAAACGGGCGGAAGCAGGGCCGCTGCGGCGGCGGTCTCCTCGTGCCAGACGCCGAGGGCGTCGAAGAGGGCGTCGGCTCGGCGCGCGAGGGCGGGGTCTCCCGTCTGGATCGCCCAGGAAGCGAGCTCGGCGCGAACGGCCGCGTGGTCCTCCGGGTGGTGGCGGGCGAAGTCGCCGAGGAGCTCGAGGACCTCCCCGAGCGTCTCGCGGACCTGGCCCGGGAGCGGGCCCGTCATCGCGGCTCGGTAGGAGTGCAGCCTGCGCCGGAGGGCCGTGAGGCGTTCCTCGCCGAGGTCGGCGCGGGCGATCGCCGCGACGCTCTCCTCCGAGAGGAAGGGCAGGCCCGAGTGGAGGAACGAGGGGAGGATCTCGCCCGTGTCGACGAGCGGGTCGTCGAGGAGGAGGACGCGGTAGGCCTCGCAGCGGACCCGCACGTCGGGGTGCCGCGC